>JAGNEZ010000045.1 GCA_018003015.1 Phycisphaerae bacterium
GCTTGAGGCTTTCTGGAGAATTGGCCGATAGGGATGGGTGGAGCTTCAAGCGAGGAGGGCCACGGATGGCCAGGACTCAATCCCGCCCGAAGGCACCGGTAGAGAAGGCGCTTCACACCTGTGCGACTCGTTGTCCCCGCTGCCACAAGACCATGTGGTCAGCCTATACGAACTGCCGCACGGTCACGACGCTGGCCGGTCTGGAACGGTTCCGGTTGCACATTCGTCGGTGCCAGAATCCCTCGTGTTCCCGCTACCATCTGCCCTACCGCCCTGAAGAGGAAGGTCGCATCGTCCTGCCGCAGCATGAGTTCGGTCTGGACGTGATTGCCCTGGTCGGGGCGCTTCGATATCAACAACATCGCTGCGTCCCGGAGATGCATCAGGAACTGACCGGCCGGGGCGTCCCCATTTGCGAACGGAGCGTGACCAACCTGCTGGACCGTTACGACGAGTTGGTGTCCCTGCGCCTGGCGGACAGCCGGCGATTGCAGAAAGTTCTCCAAAAGCAAGGACGGCTGATCCTGGCCCTGGACGGGTTGCAGCCCGACGTGGGACACGAGGTGTTGTGGGTCTTGCGGGATTGCCTGTCGGGCGAGGTCTTGCTGGCCCGAAGCTTGCTCTCCAGCACGGAAGACGACTTGGCCGGCCTGATCACGGAGGTGAGAAGGGCCTTGTCCGTGCCCATCGTCGGGGCGGTCTCCGACGGCCAGCACTCCATCCGAAACGCGGTGGCCAAGGCTCTGCCCCAGGTGGCTCATCAACTCTGTCACTTCCACTACCTCCGGGAAGCAGCGCGGCCCATCTACGAAGCGGATCGTCACGCCAAGAAGGAACTCAAGAAACGGGTTCGCGGGATTCGGCCGATCGAGCGGCGTGTGGCGACCCGCCAGGACACCGAGGCCGACGCGATTCGGGGTTACTGCTCCGCCGTTCGTTCGGCTATCACCGACGATGGCCGTCCGCCCTTGCAGGCCAGCGGACTGAAGTTGCGGGATCGGCTCTCGGCTATTTCGGTCAGCCTGAACCGGGTCCGAGGAAAAAGGGGCTCTGCCCGGAACTGAAGAAGCTCAAAGACATCGTGGACGGCGGCTTGGTCCAGACCGCCCCGATGTGGCCGGCCATCCAGACCGCCTTCGGCTTTGTGCATCGGGCCGCGGCGATTCTGGACAACCCTCGAGAGCAGCGCGGCTCGGTGGTCCGTCGGCGGTATCGGGCCTTCTTGCGGAACGTGGCGGGTGCGACCAAGCGGGCCGGAAAGCTCCCCGCGGCCCTCCGGCACTTCCTGAAGGTCACCCGGAGTTATTGGCCGGGCCTGTTCCATTGCTACGATCTTCCCGATTTGCCGCGTACCAACAATGGGTTGGAGCAACTCTTCGGCTCGACCCGTTACCACGAGCGTCGCTGCACCGGTCGCAAGACTGCGTCGCCCAGTCTGGTGCTGCGGGGTTCCGTCCGCATCACGGCCGGCTTGGGCACACGCAGGCGCTGCTGGGAAGGCCGCCAGTTGGCGCCGGCGAACATCCGGGCATGGCGTGCCTTGCGCGCCAGCCTTGAGCAACGGCGCTCCGCCCGGTCGCTTCGCTATCGCTTCCGCCGTAACCCCGCCGCATACCTCGCCCAGCTCGAAGTCTTGCTGCTCAAGCGGACTTTGCCGCCGTAGTTTTTTTGCACGAAAACGCAGTATTACCACGTTAATGTGGTAGAGTACCACTCACGTGTTTCGAACCCACGACGCTCCGCTACGACGTCTGGGGAGTCGCGGGTTCGCCGCTCCGAGTCGTAGGACCTCCCTCACGACTGCCAGCCGGTCAGGCTGAACATCATGGCCATGCCGGTCCGTCAGCCGGTAAGGCTCCAACTTCATGACGTGCAACTTGGTGACTAACTCGATGGGGCCTCGGCAACTCCACCCGCACAACTGCTTCAACGGCCAAGTTCAGGCTGGCACTGCTCTCGCAGCCAGTTGAAAACGGAGATTGGCACGAGCCCCGAAGGCTCCTGTATCGATACAACCTATTCTAGCCCGAAGCGAACTCACCCAGGTACTTGTCCGACAGTCAGCCGTCAGGCGGTGTTCAGCCATTCTACATCGCCGTTCCCCAGTTGCGATATTACCTATCGTTCTTTCGGGCCCCGGTGACTGCGGCGGCTCAGCCGGCCTCACTTGGGGGTAATGCTCCAGTGTGCCCGCAATGCCCCCGACTGTTGCCGGATTGGCCGGGCTCGGATGCTGGCCAACATACTTCTCAGTACACCGGCCTATTCCCCAGCAATGCATTTCCCACCCAATCCTTGGCCTTCTCCCAGATCGTTAGGTGTGAAATCGCGCCTGTCGCCGCACCCTGGACCTCCTCTGGAAGCCTAGGCGTAACCGCTTCCACCGTCTTCCCTGTCGCTACGCCCATGATGGTGTCTGTCACGAGGTCTTTGGCGGCTTGTGAGTATACGGTTCCCTCATACTTCTTGACCTGCAGAGCAAAGATGGGGTCACTGCGGCCAGGGGAACTCTCGATCACTCCCAGTTCCTCAAAACGATCCTCCACATTCAATATGATATCCAAACGCTTGTCACGGTCCGGTTTGGCGGCATTAACTAGCTTGTTAGCTGTCGAGAACATCCAGTTCGTCGCTGTGCCAATCCCGCTCACGAACTTTGTGATCTTACCAAAGACCGATTCCAGTACCGGTGTTGCTACTTGCTTCTCATAGATAGCACTGGCGAACCCCTGCGCTGCTCCCTCGCCCGCCTTTGTTAGTTCCCCACTCCATGGCCTTGGTTTCTCCGGTTCACGGCCCGTGCGATCAATGAGAGTAACGGGGTTATTAGCGGCGTAGCTATAGGGATGCAACCACTGGGGCTGATACTCGGCACTCACTAAACCCTGACTCAGAGGATCGACCGATGCAAACCTGGCTCGTGAGAGATTGGCAAAGCGAGCTTCAAAGCAGGCGAGAGAGCTTTCAGTATCATGTTCCTTGCCTGCGAATCCATAGTCAGTTGCCAGGGCTGCGACTGCGCCTTGGCATGTTTGACGCTGCAAGCCGAATGGATAGTACTCGCTTTCATGGACCAGGCTGCCGGTTGCCTCAGTCGCTACATTGAGCGAGCCGAGATGATCGCCGTGAAAGTACACGACCTGCACTGCATCTGTTGAGGATATACTCAGGGTTCCTTCCGAAGGGACAGACAGCCAGAATGCACTCGCAGGGCTAAGCTGTGACGGCAGCGTCCAGCCAATGAGGCGTAGGCATCTATCGCCTAGAAGCCATCGCTGCTCGACGGCATCATAGGCGTAAAGACGTGCATCGCCTGGCGAATGCAACGTAGGGACGAATGGCTCGAGTCGTGGCCACGCCTGAAGCGTGTGCCCCGGGGAAACCGCGATGTCGGCCAATCGCACATCATATGCCCCAATGACCGCTGCTAGCCGACTCGTTGGTATCCACACCCACAAAGGCTGGGCAAGAGGCACGATCATGGATGGGCTGATCGGTTGATACGCCCTGCCGTCCCAGGCGAACACGATGGCGTCACTGCCGAAGATGTCAGTGGCGGGCTGAGTACTGTGTACGGCGACACAGATCTGGTTCCACCCCGAGACAAGCCACGTGCGCTGAACGCGTAGCCCTGACGGATCCAGCGTGCCGTTGACTCGGGCAACTCGCGTATCAGCATTAAGAGCCTATCCCAATAACAGTCCGGATCTGTGAAAGGCGATGCAGGCGAAACACAGATGGACCATGGCAACGTAGTTCTCGGCTTTTTTCTCCCAGCGCACCAAGACGCGCCGAAATCGGTTCGCCCAACTATGCGTTCGCTCGACGACCCACCGCCGGGCTCTGAAACGGCCGCCCCGTCGGATCAGAACCGCTTCCTCGCCACGACACCGAATGTGGGGAGTGAGCCGGTACTCACGGGCCAGACCGCGAACCTCCTCATAGTCATATCCTTTATCGAGACACAAGTTTTGCCGTCTCTTCGGCCTCGGGCGCGGCTTCTTCACAGGAATGCTCTCAAGGGTTTCACGAGCCAGCTTGAAGTCGTTCACATTCGCGGCTGCGACAGCCAGGCCTACCGGCAAACCCGCCGCCTCGACCAAGACGCTTCGCTTGGTGCCGGACTTGGCTCGGTCCGTAGGGTTGGGCCCGGTTTTTCCCCCCACCCAAGGGGGCCTTGGTCATCGCACCGTCCATGCTCAGCCACGACCAGTCCAGACCCTGTAGCTCGTGGTACACCTCAAGACCGCTTCGCCACAACGTCTCAAACACCCCCGCCGCCCGCCACTCCTGGAAACGCCGGTGTGCCGTCGAACTCGAACAGATGCCAGTGGCATTCAGGGCATTCCACTGGCAGCCGGTTCGCGCCACGAAAAGAATGGCACTCATCGCATCCCGGTCGCTCCGCCGAGGCCGCCCCCCGCCAAAGGGATGCGTGTTCTTATGCTCCGGCAACAACGGCTCCACAAACGACCACAGCTCATCCGATATCAACCACCGCTGAACCGACCTCCTCGCGTGCATCCATGCACCCGCCTTCCTGGGCCTCCAGGCCCAGCGATACTATCGGCAGATCAGGGGTTATTGGGATAGGCTCTAACTGTCTTATTCATCGCAGTTCCTCCTCTTGAATCCGTCCGGCGCGGAGAGCTCTGCCCGGATCCGCTCATTTGACTGGCCCTCGTGCTCTCCAGAGAGCCTCGTATCTGGAATGACGAACTCGCCGTAAGCACCACCGCACCGGCCAGCCGTTTCTCAAAAGAGACATGACAAGACCTCCACGAACCGAGATGCTCACACGGATCCAGACCGCGGGATACGACCAGCGCCCGCTTCGGGAGGGGACGGAGAAGGGATCAGCCTTGATCGCGATCAGAGTTGCCCGTGCGCCGGCCGGCAGGTCCCGCGCGACCACGCACCGCGTCTAATGTACAGAATCGTGAGCTCAACATCCACAGGTACTTTCGGCTCAGCAGCCCTGGAATGCAGGGCAGACCCGGCGGGGACCCTTCCCGCAGGGAATCTCGCGCCCCTCCGCGCGGGACAGGGTTCCCGCCGCATTAACGGTTTTGTATCGCTCTCCAGCCCCCCCTCCCGAAGCAGATGACGCTGCAAGCCCAGAGCGCCTCCTCGCTTACAGTCCGCACTTGCGCCGCCAGGATGGCGGCATGACACCAATCAACTTGCGTCTTCGAACCGGCCCGTGCTGCCGGTCTGGAGATGCCGGGGTCGAGGCCGTCTGAACTGTTGAGCTCCGGGGTCTGGTAGCCCCGGGTCGCGGTCCAAACGGGGCCTCTATGAGTCAATACGGGAAATCCGCGAAAAACCGACAGGGCAGCCGCCGATTTGGGGCGGCTTGTTTTCTCCGGGGCGGCCGGTGGGTTAGAATACGGGTTGAGCCGGCGGCGGATCGTCCGATCTATCGGCGGACCCCAAGCCATGGACTCGTGCCACTTCGATCACACCTCATCATCGGCGGGGGCGGGTTCATTCCCCAGCACGCAATGGAGCCTGGTCCTGACCGCCGGGGACGGCGCGGCTCCCGACAGCCAACAGGCGCTGGCCGAGCTTTGCCGCAAGTACTGGTATCCGCTTTACGTCTACGTCCGGAGGCAGGGGTACGGCCAGCACGATGCCGAAGACCTGACTCAAGCCTTCTTTGTCCGCTTCCTGGAAAAGAAATACGTCGGTCTGGCGGACGTGCAGCGCGGCCGCTTCCGCTCGTTCCTGCTCGCCTCCCTGCGGCACTTTTTGCACGACGAGTGGGACCGGGCCACGGCCGCCAAGCGCGGCGGCGGCTGCACGCTCGTGCCGTTCGAGCTCGACCGCGCCGAGGAGCGCTACCGCATTGAGCTGGCCCACGATCTGACGCCTGAGAAGGCCTACGAGCGACGTTGGGCTGTCACGCTGCTGTCTGAGGTGGTGGACTGCCTGCGCCGGGAATACGTCACCGCCGGCAAGGGCGCCCAGTTCGAAGCCCTCAGGAGATTCCTGTGGGGCACCGACCCGGCCATCTCGTACGCGGAGATTGCCGCCCAACTAGGCTCTACGGAAGGCGCCGTGGAAGCGGCGGTCCGACGCCTGCGGGCCCGATGCCGGGAGATCCTGCTCAGCGAGACCGCCCAGACGGTTACCACGCCGGAGGAGCTGCAGGAGGAGGTCCAGTGGCTCTTCGCCGCTCTGGGCTGACAGAAAGGCACCGAAGGCCGTCTCTGCCTGCCGGTTCCCGAGGTTTTTCCCGTAGAAAGAAGTGGGAGTGGTGTCACCGTCGGAGCGGAACGCCATGAACGGAACACCGAAGTGCAGCCGATGCGGCGCGGAATTCAGCGACGCGGGGATTGAGGACCTCTGCCCCCGGTGCCTGGCCCGCGACATGGCCGGCTTTGCGGCAAACCTGGTTCCACCGACGCGGCCGGCACCGCGCGTTCCCGAGGCCGGCAGCCCCCACTCCACCCCGGGCAGCCGCCCATTCGGCGACTACGAGCTACTGGAAGTGCTCGGCCGCGGCGGCATGGGCGTGGTGTACAAGGCCCGGCAGATCAGCCTGGGGCGGACTGTGGCCCTCAAGATGATCCTGGCCGGTGAATTCGCCTCAGAATCTGATGTGCGTCGATTTCATGCCGAAGCTGAGGCCGCAGCCAATCTCGATCACCCGCACATCGTACCCATCCACGAGGTCGGCACGCATGAAGGGCGGCACTATTTCTCGATGAAGCTGATCGAGGGCGGCACGCTGGCCCGGCAGGTTCGCCGGTTTGCCGATGATCACCGACGGGCTGCCCGGCTCATGGCCCAGGTGACCAGTGCGGTGCACTACGCGCATCAGCACGGCATCCTGCACCGGGACCTCAAGCCCGGCAACATCCTGCTGGATGCCGAGGGCCATCCGTACGTGACCGATTTCGGTCTGGCCCGGCGGGTGGCTGAGGACAGCAGTCTGACGCTCACAGGTCAGTTGCTGGGCACGCCCAGCTACATGGCTCCGGAGCAGGCTGTCGGAGGCGGCAAGCAACTCTCCGTCGCGGCCGATGTCTACAGCCTCGGGGCCATCCTGTACGAGCTCTCGACCGGTCAGCCGCCCTTTGCTGCCGACACTCCGCTGGCCACGCTGCAGCAGGCGCGGGACAGTGAGCCCCGCCGGCCGAGCACGATCAATCGCCGGATCAACCGCGATCTGGAGACGATCTGCTTGAAATGCCTGGAGAAGGACCCCCAGAAGCGTTACGCCTCGGCCGGGGCGCTGGCCGAGGACCTGGATCGCTGGCTGGAGGGCCGGACCATCCTGGCCCGACCCGTGGGCCAGACGGCCAGGTTCTGGCGCTGGTGCCGACGAAAGCCGTTGATCGCCGGCATGGCGGCGGCACTGGGGCTGCTGTTTGCCCTCGGGTTCGCAGGCGTGACGTGGCAATGGCGAACGGCGGTTTCAGAGCGACGGACGGCGCGCGCAGAACGCTACGCTGCGGACATGCTCGTGGCCCAGCAAGCGTTGGCCGAGGGGGACTTGGGCCAGGCTCTCTTCCTTCTGGAACGACAGCGACCTCTGCCCGGCCAGGAAGATCTTCGTGGCTGGGAGTGGCGCTATTACTGGCAGCAGTGCCGGAGAGACCGCGCCTTTCTCGAAGAGCTGCTCATGCACTCGGATTCGGTCAAGCACGTTGCGATCTCACCCGACGACAAGTGGTTGGCCGTCGCAGGCGTGGACGGATGGGTCGGGCTCATGGACCTGACATCCCGTCGCTGTCAGCCCCCGCTGCAGCCAGAGAGTCGCAGAAAGGCCGTGGTGGCCTTCTCACCGGACAGCAGCCTGCTGGCCTTCACGTGGGACGATGGCAAGAGCAGCAGTGCCGTCAGGCTCTGGGATTTGGACGCGAAGAAGGTGAGGTCGTCACTCGCGCAGCAGGCGCCCATCACGGCCTTGGCCTTTTTGCCCAACGGCAGCACGCTGGTCACTCTGGAAGTGTCCAGGGAGCCAGATCCCCGCAAGCCGAGGCCTCAGTTCGTGACGGTTTGGGATCTGCAGACGGGCGTCAAAGCCTCGCAGATCAAGATCGAACCGCCTGATGCGAAGGACACCACGCCCAGACAGCGGTCTCGGTCAACGCCTCCACGCGATGCGGAACATGGCAACCCGGCCGCCATCTCGCCCGACGGCACCCGACTGGCCGTCGGCGACGCGCACGGCAGGATTCACATACTATCCTTGCCTGACGGCGCAAGGCTTCGGGACTTCCAGGCCCACGCGGACGATGTATTCGCGCTGGCGTTTTCGCCGGATGGCCGCATTCTGGCGTCTGGTGCGGGATACTCCGATTCTGTAATCCGGCTCTGGGATGCGGCCAGCGGAGAGTCCCGCGGTTCTCTTGAGGGTCACCAGCGATTCATCCATGCTCTGGCCTTTTCGCCCCAGGGTGGCCTGCTCGCTTCAGCCAGTGCGGATTATTCGATCGGGCTCTGGAGCACCGCTGTTGAAGAACCGGTGACCCCGGTACCCCATGGTATGCCAACGACGCGAGGCGTCGAGCCTTCGGCCGGCGTGCAGCCTTCCCCCGGGGCATCCAGCGCGCTCGCAGGCAAGTCAATGAAAGCTCTGCGGGGCCACAGCCGCGAGGTCTGGACGCTCGCGTTCTCACCGGATGGTCGTCGCCTGGTCACTGGATGCAAAGATGGCTCGATCTGGCTGTGGAGCACGGAGCCCCAAGCCCCCACGCAGGGCTTTACGGTCCGGCGATCGTCCGGTATCCGATATCTCTTGCCATACCTGCCCGACGGCGAGTCTCTGGCGGTCGTGAGCCTGTCCGGCTCGGTGAGCCTATGGGATGCCCGGACCATGGCACCCAGGGAAGACCTCGCGGCGATGGGAACGAACAGCCTGTGGCCGGAGGTGTCTGCGGACGGGCGCTTCCTGGCTGTTGGAGGGCTGGACGGATACCTCAGGGTGTGGGACCTTACGAAGCAACAGGTGGTGACCTCTCAGCCCGCCTGGCCACAACGCGACCAGGATGAGCGCACCGGACCATGGATAACCCTCAGCGATTTCTCCCGGGACGGAACCAGACTGTTGACGGCGACCTCGGACTTGCCCGAACCGCGCGTGTATGTTGAGTGGGAGGTGCCCGCCTGGAAACCGCTATTCTCCTGGAGTATGGAACTGATCGGGGGTAGTGCACTCGCGCCGGACGGCAAGCTGTTTGCCTGTGGCACCTACGACGGCAAGATAATCATCTGGGACCTCAAAGGGCGCCGCGTCCGGCGCGAGATGCCTCAACAGGGCGAGATCTGTGCCATCGACTTCTCACCCGACGGCCGCCTCCTGGCCACGGGGAGCAACTTCGGAACGCTCATGCTGTGGGACACGCAGACCTGGCAGGCGCTCACGCCTCCTCTCCCCGGCCACCGGTTGGCCATTTACTGGCTGGCATTCTCTCACGACGGCACGCGCCTGGCGACCAGCGGCGGCAGTCGCGAAGAGGCCGTCCTGCTGTGGGACGTGGCCACGCGCCGCCAGATCGCCACGCTGCGCGCAGAGGGAACGACCTTCCGCGGCGTGACGTTCTCTCCCGATGACAGCACGATTGCCGTCCAGTCGGTCGAGCGTGACCTCTACATCTGGCGTGCCCCCTCTTTGGATGAAGTCGAGGCGGCGGAACGGGAGCAGGGGCAAGCGAGCAAGTAAGCGCGGAGCACGCGGGCGGGGCGAGACGCAATGGGTGTGCGTATGAGGCGGACGAAGACCGCGGCACGCGAGGCATGGCTCGGTGCTGTCCTGAGTAGGCTAAGAATGGAGACCCAACCGTGACCAAGAACCGCAGGCTTTGGCTCATCATCCCAGTGCTCGCCACTCTTCCGTCATGTCCGGCCGGTGCCGCTGCTCCGACGAGTGCGCCGAGCGACCAACAGGCGCTCGCCGAGGGCAACAACCGCTTCGCCTTCTCGCTCTACGCTCAGCTCAGGAGCGGGACGGGCAACCTCTTCTTCTCGCCCTACAGCATCTCCACCGCCCTGGAGATGACCTACGCCGGCGCCCGCGGCGAGACCGCGGCGCAGATGGCCAAGACCCTGGAACTCAAACTGGAACCGGACCGGCTGCATCCGGCTGCTCACAACCTGATCGAAGCGCTCAACGCCGGCGGCAGGAAGGGCGACTATGAACTCAGCGTGGCCAATGCCCTCTGGGGCCAGAAGGGATACGGCTTTCTCCCCGACTTCCTCGATCTGACGCAACGCAACTACGGGGCCGGGCTCCGCGAGGTTGACTTCTCCAACGCCCGCAGCGCGCTGCGGACGATCAACACCTGGGTGGAGAAGGAAACCAGGAAGAAGATCAAGGACCTGATCAAGCCCGACATGATCACGCCCAACACGGTGCTGGTCCTGACCAACGCGATTTACTTCAGAGGCTCCTGGTCCTTGCCCTTCAACAACAAGCACACTCAGCGACAGCCGTTTACGCTGGTGGACAACACCAAGGTGGACGCGCTGATCATGCACCGGACGGGCATGTTCAACTACATGAAGGGCGATGGCCTCCAGGTGCTGGAATTGCCTTATGTCGGCGGGCGGCTGTCGATGATCATCCTGCTCCCCAACCAAGTGGCGGGGCTGCCGGCGCTGGAGAAATCACTCAGCACCGAGAACCTCCAGCAGTGGCTGGCGAAGCTTCGCGAGAAGGAAGTGAGCGTCGCGCTGCCGAGATTCAAGACCACGAGCGAATTCCGGCTCAACGATGTGCTCAAGGCGATGGGCATGACTGACGCGTTCTCAGGACAGGCGGATTTTTCCGGCATGGACGGCCGGAAGAGACTGTCCATCTCTCACGCGGTACACAAGGCGTTCGTGGACGTCAACGAGCAAGGCACGGAAGCAGCGGCGGCAACCGGCGTGATCATGAAAGCAAGCGCGCCGCCGTTTTTCCGGGCCGACCACCCCTTCGTCTTCCTGATCCGGGACATTCCCTCGAACAGCGTGCTGTTCATCGGCCGGGTGATGAATCCGAAACAGTAGTCGATGACCTGGTTTGCCGACAACTCGCCCCGTCGCGCATCAGGGGCTGCTCCGTCATGAATCCGCCGGGCCTCTCCAGTTCGTTGATCGATGACACAATGGCCGTGGAGAATGACCATCTCTCCGCCCTTGGGCCACGTCACATCATCCGGTACAATCTCTCCTGGGTCAGTCGTCCGTGGTGGCCTTGGCCGATATGGGCCGGGAGGTTCAACATGGCGACTGAAAAGGTTGGTGTGTATCGGAAGTATCATGGACCTGTTCCCATCGACGAGTCCGGCAACCTATTGCCCAGGAGCGAGTGGCCGCGAAGGCGGGCCTTTCGCTGGGCGGTGCGGTGGTTCGGCTCGGATGGGAAGCGGTACAGCAGGACCTTCTGCAACCCCGGGCACGTGATCGGACCCGTTCCCACCACGCCCGGCTCACACATCCTGCAGTCGTGGTGGGAATTGGTATTCGGTAGCGTGCCATAGGCCTTCTCTTCGGCAAAAACCGAGATTGCGGGCCGATAACGTTCGAGCTGTATGCTTGAAATGGTCTTACACCGCGTGGCGACCCATCCTGTGACCCACTGGCCCCAGGCACCAGCGCGCAAATCGACGTATCGCGTGCGGTGCTCTCCTCCATGACGCCTGGTTGATCACAAGCCGTCCCGCTATTTCATGGGCACTGGTGACACGGGGCGATCGCCGCACTCTTCGCTCAGCCAGTCCTCAACCCACAGATCACTTCACGCAGTCCGGATCGGCCGGCTCACCCGCTCCGCTGAAGCACCTTTGGAGGAGGCCGAAGTCGGACTGGTCCACGTCGCCGTCATGATCGAAATCCCTGGCTTCACAGCCGGCGATCAGAGGAATCGCCGGACCTGAGGCGCAATCCTTAAACCGGTCGAAATCGTTCTGGTCCTGTGGAGCCACCGAATAAACATCAACTCGACCCTACGGGGCCGACTACGCGAGTGACTGAATACGCTGCAATTCACGCTCTGTGCGGCAGCGTAAAACGGCTAAACCGTACCCGGTTGAGACCGTCCAGGAGCAGATGCTCCGCGAGTTCCATGTGCACGTGCCCCCGACCACGGTGGATCGCTGGATGGTCGAGGCGGGGGAAAAACATCGACTTGCGGCAAGCCTATGAACCGTGGATCTCTTTCATGAGAACGTATCGGTTCCTTCGATACTGCGAGTCTTCAACGCGATGCAACGCGCTCCTTGGCATACTTACCAGGTACTGACCAAACGATCGGAGCGTCTCCAGAAACTCGACCGGCTGTTGGCCGACGCTCTCGTCGTCGTGGTGAACGACATCTCAAGGCGGACCTTGTTACTGTCATTCCGGTTCCCCGCGTCATAGGTGTCCGAAACACCCCTGCGAATCTGATGACCCCCTCTCAGCGCCGCATACCCTTGCCATAACAAGGACACGCAACCAAGTCGCGGAATCGCCGCGTTTGGCAGGAGAAAGTTGACCCCCAGTTTCGTTGGCTGTAGACTGCATATTCAAGCGAGGTCAGCAGTACCGGCGGGCGGGGAAGAGGTGCGCGAGCTTCGCGTTCCCTTGCCGCTCTGTCAAGCCGTACTGCAACGACCTGAAGTCTGGACCCATCGAGAGGACACGCCATGCGAAAGATGAACCCCGTTCTGTTGTCCCTGTTCTTCGCGACCTTCTGCTCAGCCCAGCCCAAAAAAGTCATCCTCATGATCGGGGATGGCATGGGTTTCGAGCAGGTGAAGGCCGCCGGAATGTATCAGTATGGTGCCCCCGGCACGCTGTCGTTCGAGTCCCTGCCCCATCAGGCCCAGGTCACGACGTATTCCGCGAGCAGCTCGATTACCGATTCTGCTGCCGCAGGGACGGCGATAGCCACGGGGACTAAGGTGAACAACGGCGTCATCAGCATGGCCCTGCCCGGCAACGGCCTTCCACTCCAGACCATGCTGGAGCATTTCGAATCACTCGGCTACTCGACCGGGCTGATCACCACGTCCTATCTGACCGACGCGACCCCCGCCGCGTTTGGAGCCCACGAAACCTCCCGCAACAACACATCGAATATCGCATTGGACTACTTGACACAGACCACGCCGGATATCCTGTTCGGCGGTGGTGGTAACGGCCTGACACCCACCCTGGCCCAAGGCTACGGGTACGTGGCGGTCACGGACTGCGCAAGTCTCCTGGCCCTGAACACCTCCGTCGGACCGGTCTCGGCCCAGTTTGGATCAGGTCCGATGCCCTACGAGTATCAGGGTGACTACTCCGGAGTTTGCCACCTCTCCCAAATGACCCAGTGGGCGCTGCAGAAGCTGGACACAGACCCCGACGGCATGTTTCTGATGGTCGAAGGAGGCAACATCGACCACGCGGGACATTCGAACAACCTTAACCAGAACGTCTATGAGACCGTCGAGTTCTCGCGGACGGTGCAGATCGTTATGGATTGGGCGGCCGGCAGGACGGATACGATGATTCTGGTGACCGCCGATCATGAAACGGGTGGCCTGTCGGTAATCAGTCACAGCGGGGTTGCGGGTGATTGGCCAGTGGTTTCGTGGAGCACCACGGGGCATACGGGTGCGAACGTTCCGGCCTACGCCTGGGGCGTCAACGCTGAACTCGTCACCGGCATTCTCGACAACACCGATTTCTTCGCCATCGTAACCAGCTCGCCCAACGTCGCTCCCGTTGCCGATGACGGCTTTGCCAGTACGAGCGAGGATTCGCCCGCGGTGATCCATCTGTCGGCCTCAGATGCCGATGGTGACCCACTGACATATACGGTGGAGACGCCGCCGGCGCACGGCTCCCTGGCCGGGGCCGGCCCTGATCTCACCTACACGCCCCAGGCCAACTACAACGGGGATGACAGCTTCACCTTCAGAGCCAATGATGGCCAGGCGGACAGCGGAGTCGCCACGGTCTCCATCGCAGTAGAACCCGTCAATGACGGTCCTGCTGCGAATGCCGGGCCTGACCAGTCGATTGACGAAGGGCTGACCGTGACACTGGATGGCTCGGGTAGCACCGATCCGGAACATGACGCGTTGAGCTACGCCTGGTCTCAAACGAGTGGGCCGGCCGTTGAGCTGATGGGCTCCAACACCGCCACACCGAGCTTCACGGCACCACAGGTTGAGGCTGCGACCACGCTGGTTTTCCAGCTCATCGTATCGGATGGTCTGCTTTTGTCCGCACCCGATGAAGTGGTTGTCACGGCGAGTCCTATCGTCTACGACGCTTACGCAGATCAGAATCCAGTGGTGGCCATCGGCACGCTGGTTGGTGGCTTCTCCGGGACTTTCGTTGCCGACGGCCAGGTCCAGACCCTCACCGAAGGGCAGAGCGGAAAGGGCAAGGCCAGCCTCCTGGCAGAGTACCGCCTGCATACGCAAGCCAACCCGGCTGCTGTGAACCTGTTGGCTCTTCACCTGGTGGCAACATGGACCGCAATCGAACCTACTGACCCGCTGATCGTGGAGATCTGGAACGGGACGGCTTGGCAGGACATCACCGCGGAAATCACAGGCGGGACGTTCACGCCCGCTACACCAGGATCCTACGTGGGGACGGATGGCAACATTCGCGTGCAGTTCAGGGATGCCGCCGGTCTGAAGGCCGACCAGAAAGATACCCTGACCATCGATCTCCTCTACGCCGAAGTAGACGTTGGGCCTGTTCCCGACCTGCCGCCGAGCGCGCCGACCGATCTTCAGGCCACTGCCGGCAACGCGGAGGTGATCCTCGACTGGACTGACAACCTGGAGACCGACTTGGCCGGATACAACGTCTACCGTTCCGCTGCGCCAGGCGGCCCGTATGAGCGGCTCAACGGCAGTCATTTGGCAGAAAGCACCTATCTCGACCAAGCTGTCGCGAATGGGATCACCTATCATTATGTAGTGACTGCGTCGGATCAGGCGGGCCAGGAAAGCTCACTGAGCATGGAGGTGGCCGCCACACCGAGTCAGCAGCAGCCCACAGTTCACGTTGAGGCCATTTCGATGGGAATTGCCAAGGTCGGCAGGAACTGGCAGGCCACAGCGACGATTCGCATAGCCGATCAGACAGGAACGGCTCGAACGGGAGCTGCTGTTTCAGGTGACTGGTATTTCAAGGGAGCCCTCATCCAGCAAGGTGCGTCGGGTATTACAGATATCAACGGTGACGCCCGCGTTACTTCACCAGGAAAGGTGGCCAAGAGCGGCGACGTGTTCACCTTCAGGGTGACGCAAGTCGACCTGGCCGGTCACGTCTATGCGGCGAGCGAGAACAAAACAAGCGAAGGTTCGGTCGGTGTCCCCTGATATACCAGGATCCTGAAGCATTATGTGCATGCAGTGGGTGAGCAAGCTCTGACCAGCCCCCACGCCTCGTCACCATCTCGCGAACTGAGCTCTTGGGTGATCAGGCACTGATGCTGGCTGGCTCGCCCAGGCGCTTCAGGGGCTTGAGAAGCAGATCGAGAATGCTGCGGCGCTCGACAAGGATACGGGCCTCCATCATCAGGCCCGGCTTGATCTGCCGCAGCAACGGGGCCGAGGCCTGTTCCTGCCGTTCGAGGGAGACCCACGCCCGGTAGTGGCCTTCCTCTCCCGCGTCCGGTTCGACCTCGACGAGCCGCCCTTCGACATAGCCATAATCCTCCCGAGGAAGCGCGTCGAATGCCAGACGCACCGGCAGGCCGCTATGCAGCCGCCGCATGGACGCGTTGGGGATCGCGATGCAGGCCATCAAGGGCTGATCATCCGGCATGACGGTAACGGCCGGGCGGCTGGTGTCGATCGCGCTGCCGGGATGGAGCACGGCCAGGTGGGTCACGGTCCCAGCGACGGGGGCCCGAATCACCGATCGGCGGGCATATTCCCGGAGCTGGCCGAGCTGGATGGTCAGGGTTTCAACGCGGGCCTCAGCCTCCAGCGCCAGCCGGCCCCGCTCTGTGGCATCGACAAGGTTCCGCTTGAGGTCTGCATCGAGGCGGGCAAGCCGGCTCTCTGCATCGAGCAACTCGCGTTGCTTGGCCTGTACCTCCATGTGCGTGGCGGCCGAGCCTTGCTCGAGCGTTCGGAGACGCTCGAGTTGCTCAGTGACGAGTCCGGCCGACCGCTTGGCTGTGTCCCGCTCCGTCTCCAGAGCCCTCCGCACCTGCGCGAGCGCATCTGCGTTCGCGCGGTGACGCGACGTCTCCAGCCGCAGGGTGGCAATCTCGGCCGATAGGCGATCCGCCTCCGAGGTGTGCTGAAAGGCATCGAGCCGAAGCAGCACGTCGCCTTCGGACACGTGCTGGCCGATTCGCACGGGCACGTCGACGACGAGGGCGAACTCGGGTGCCGAAATGTGCAGCGGCTCCCCCTTGATGATAAGCCGGCCGCGGGCGTTCACGACCACATCCGCCTGTGCCAGCCACATCCACATGAGTGCGGTGGCGGCCAAGGCCAGGGCGAGGTAGACCAGGCCACGCGAGATAAGGATGCCCGGGCCGGGAAGCAGCTTGTCCGATCCCCGGAGTGGCGTGACTGGCATGGTCGTATCGAGTTCCATTGTCATTTCCTCCTGCAAGCTTCGATCCTGCGCCGTCAACGTCACTGGTTGAGCTGCTGGCCGATAAGCGTCGTGTACAGGCCGCCGCAACGCAGGAGCTGCTCGTGCGTACCCTCCTCGACGATCCGACCGGCGTCCATCACCACGATCCGGTCAGCGTAGCGAACCGTGGAAAGCCGATGGGCGATCACCAGCGTGGTCCGACCCGCGGCCGCCTGCTCCAGGTTCCGTTGGATCGCCCGGTCCGAGATGTTGTCCAGGGCGGAGGTGGCCTCGTCGAGAATGAGTAGGTCCGGATTGCGGAGCAGGGCCCGCGCCAGGGCGATCCGTTGGCGCTGCCCTCCGGATAGCGACATGCCGCGCTCGCCGACCTTTGTGTCGTAGCCCATACCCATCTCGCTGATGAACTCATGGGCCCCGGCCTGCCGGGCCGCCTCGACCACCTCCTCGAACGACACCTCGGGGTCACCTACCGCGATGTTCTCGCGGATGGTGCCGGAGAAAAGAAACACCTCCTGCGGGACGACGCCCATTCGCCGACGCAAGGCCGCCCGCGAGATCGTCCGCAGGTCGTTGCCATCTAGCGTGATCCTGCCCCGGGTGGGCTCGTACAAGCCAAGAATCAAGCGGGCAAGCGTTGATTTGCCCGACCCCGAGCGGCCGACCAGGGCGACCGTCTCGCCGGCTGCGACGTCAAGATTGATCTCGGTCAGGGCCAGCTCATCCTCATCTCCTTTGTAGCTGAAGGTCACATTCTCCAGACAGATGCGCCCCTCTAGCCGCGACGGCGTGAGCAGTGTCCGGCCATTCTCCTCTTCCGGCGCGGACTCGAACACGTCATTCAGTCGATCAACGGCATTGCGTACCTCCTGCAGATCGTCCCAGGCCACGATCAGATTGACGATCGGGGTGACGACGCTGCCGGCAATGGCAACGAATGCCAGCAGTTGGCCCGCAGTCATGGCGTGGTTCATGACCTGGTGGGCCCCATACCACAAGAAAATGACCGCGGCGGTGGTCTGCACCAGGGTGGCTAGACCAGAGTAGCCAGTAGTGAGGTGGGCGCCTCGGCGGGCGGCGAGCAGCGAGTCGATGTACAAAGACTCCAACCGCCAGCGGACCTGCGGTTCGATGGCCATGGCCTTGACCGTACTCATGCCGGTGACCGATTCGATGAGGTAGGTGGTCGCGTCGGTGCGGCGGGCGAACTGTTCCTTCTCGTTTCGACGTAGGGCGGGGGTGAAGGCGAACGTGAGCCCGGCAAACACCGGCAGCACGGCAAGCACCACCACCGTCAGACTGGGACTGTACCATGCCAACACGGCGAAATACCCGATCGCGAGGGTGGCATCCAGGGCGACGCCGGGGATGGTGCCAGCCATCGCCGCGCGGATCTTCCGGTTCTCCGACACACGGGAGACAACGTCACCGACGCGCCGAAGGTCGAAGAAACGCATCGGCAGCCGGAACATCTGGCGAAAGAAGTCGCCGATCAGGCGGGCGTCTGCGCGGATGGACACGTGCACGAGCAGGAGCTGGCGGACGGACTTGATCATGGCCTGGAAGACCGCCACCAAAAGCATGCCCCCGAGCAGCATGTTCAGCAGGTCGACCGACCGATTCACCAGCACGCGATCGATGACCATTTGCGTGAACATCGGGATTCCCAGGCCCAGAATGCTGAGCAACAGGGAAGCAGCGAACACCTCCCCGACCATGGCGCGGTACGGACGCATGATCGGGAGGAAGCGACGCCAGGAGCAGGTACGTGCTTCCAGCAACGTCAGGTTACGCGTGGGAACGAGCTCCAGGGCCTTGCCCGTCCAGCCGGCAAGGAACTCGGCCTTGCTCATCCGGCGGCGGCCCATGGCCGGGTCGGACACGACGACGTGGCCTCGTGCCACCTTGTAGAGCACAATGTAGTGGAAGCCTTCCCAGTGGACGATGGCGGGGACCTGGATGCCGCTCAACGCCTCGAAGTCGAGTTGGAACCCGCGGGCATGGAAACCCAGGGTCTCTGCCGCCCGAGCGAGCGACCACATGCTGCATCCGTCGGCATCCACGTTGGCCAGGTCTCGCAGGCGGGCAACGCCCACGGGGTGGCCGTGGTAGGCCGTGATCATCGCTAGGCAGGCCGCACCGCAGTCGGTCGCATCGTGCTGACGGATGTTCGGGTAACGCCTCAGCCAGCGTCGCCAGCGTGGAGACCGGACGGCGTGAGTGGCTGACTCCGGCGGGGTGGGGACGGTTGTGGGATTTGTAGCGATCACGGCGGCTCCCTGGTTGAGTTGACCCGTTGCCGCAAGCCCTTGCCCTGTGGGCGGGCCGCTCCTATCCCAGTACACCGAAAATGACTGGCTCCGCTCACGGTCTGCGCCCGCCAAGTTGACCACGGACCAAGGTTCACTCTGCAACCGCATTGTTGCCCAATGACTCAATTCCGGCGCGATCGACTTCCCAAATAATCCGTGCCGCGCACGTGAACACATCCTGCGTTTGTCGGTCTGCCAGATATGAACCGAGTTTCAGGGCCCCTGGTTCTCGATTCGAGAATCCGAGTTGTCGAGACGGCAGTGGGCCGTCCCGAAAAGCTGTAACGACGAACCATCAGGAAAGGAACAAATCATGAAGAAGAAGATGAATCTCGTCCTTCTGTCCAAGGCCGAACTCAAGGGAGTCTTGGGTTCGCGGGCCGGTGTGCTGGGTAGCTGCGCACCCACGTTTCCGTTTCCGCCCGAGGACCCCCTGCCGGGCGGCCCCATCCAAACCGGTGGGAATTCAACTTCGTATACGTGCTATTGTCAGACGTCGAAGGACGGCGAGCACAATTACGATGTGCACTGGGTGTAAAGAACAGGAGTACGACCGCTAGTTCTGAGCGCTCAGAGGGGGTATGCCCCACCATCGAAGGAGCCCTGCTTCCGCATCCTTCAAAGGGATGGAGGGGCTCCCCCTCGGGCGCTTGATTGGCCTTGACGAACCCGTTCCGCTCATGAGGAGCCGGCGCGATGCAATCGCTTGTTACCTTTCAAACGAAATCGGGAAACCGCTACGTCTACGACCGACGAACCAAGAGGTTGCTGCTGTGTCATCCATTGCTCTACCTCATGGCGGAGCTCGACCGACGCGGGATCGACGTTTCCGAGTGGTCCAAAGCCTCTCGGGAACTCCCCTTCGAGATCGGCGTATCCCCGGCCGACTTCGATGATTCCGAGATTCTCTACTATGCCGAAGAGTGGCTGCTCCTGAAGAGGAACGACATGTTCGCCCCCATCGACGACCGGGCTCGGCTGAGTCGAAGGCTCACCGAAGAGGACGTAGCTCATTCCCTGGCCAATACGCACCACATCTGTTTCGAAACCACCGAAGCCTGCAACCTGAACTGCAAATACTGCTCCTACGGGCAGTTCTATGCGGGCTTCGACGGGCGAAAAAACAAGCAGCTCGACCCCGAAACCGCCAAGAGACTCTTGCATGCCCTCGAGACACGATGGAAATCCCCTCAAAACACGAACCCGGACCGCCGGATTCGCCTCAGCTTCTTCGGCGGAGAACCACTGGTCAACGCCGCCTTCATCAAGGAAGTCGTGCGTCACGCACGCGCGAGCGAGTTCCTGAGAGATCGTCTGGTGTTCTCAATGACAACAAACGGCACCTTGCTCATACGCAACATGGATTTCCTCGTTTCGAACAACTTCTCGATCCTGGTCAGCCTGGATGGCAATCGCACAAACGACTCCTACCGCGTATACCACGACGGCCGATCGTCATTTGACGACGTGATGCGGAACCTCGAAACCCTGCGGGCCGAGCATCCAACATACTTCGAGGAGAACGTTTGCTTCAACGCGGTGATGCATGACCGCAACTCGGTCGCTGAGGTTCATCAGTTTTACAAGGAGCGTTTTGGGCAGTTCCCGGCGCTTAGCGCTCTGGACACCTCCAATCTTCAACAAAGCAAGAGGAACGAATTCTACAAAATGCACCTGGACGTGGCCCGGAGCTTCGCCGAGAGCGAGAACCGGAGTGAAATCGAGCAGGATCTTCACACCAACCTGCCGAGCACGAATCGGCTCCTGCACTTTGTCAACGCGCAGCTGGAATTCAGCGTCCCCAACTACCAGGATCTCGTATGGCCCGAGAACGAGTCGAAGATCTTGCCTACCGGAACCTGCATTCCGTTCTCCAGGAAGCTCTATGTCACCGCGAGCGGCAAGATTCTCCCCTGCGAAAGGATACCACATGCGTTTGCGTTTGGCCGGGTGACGGAAGGTCATCTGGATCTCGACTGTCGTTCGATCGCGGATCATTACAACAAGCTCTACGATGAAATGACCAAGCTGTGCGCCCGGTGCTACAAGGCCAACACATGCGGACAATGTCTGTTCAAACAGATGGGTCCGGACGGTCCGAAGTGCCGCCGTTTCATGGATTACGACCGATATGCCCAGCACTTGAGCGAAGTGGTGAGTGATGTTGAGGACCGCCCGGAATTCTACTCCGAGGCCATGGACACGGTCGTCATCTGATGTGCGATTCAGCAAGGTGAGCGAGGAGGTTTCCGATGCCTGAAAGCGGTCGCAGCCAGTGGTTCTATCTTCACCCGCACGTTCACACGTGTGCCCAGGGGGCGTCGGGGCTGCTTTACGATCCCTTGACCGGCCACACGCTGGAGTACACCAACGAAACGGCCATCACCGAGCTGGTCGCCAGCCTCGACGGACCGGACAATCTGCGAGTCGTCGACTATGCAGATGTATCGGTCACTCAACCGGCGGTGGCCGACTTTGTCGACCGAGTTCGGGCCCTCCACATGGGCGGTTTGATCGACAAGAAACACTCGACGGGCAAGCCGATCCAGATGACACCCAGAGCCCGTGTCCAACGAGATCCGAGAAAGGACACCCAAGACGCGGACATCATGCTCGGCGAAGCGGTCATGGGGTACGTGAAGGAGGTGACGATTCATGTGAATCGTGTGTGTGATCTGGATTGTGCGTTGTGCACGAGCGCCTACAAGCAGTTCCGCTGCTGCACGCGAATCGAGGGGGGCAACGAGGAGCTTGATCTCGCGACGATCCGCCATCTTCTCGCGGAGTTGGCGAGTAGCGGCACGATGCAGGTCAACATGATCGGCGGGGATGTGTTTTCCTATTCGCGCTTCGAGGAGCTCATCAAACTCGTGGCAGCATCTCGATTCTATGCCACCCTGCACACGCACTATCTCAATCTGCCCGAAACGGCGGCGACTTTGGAGATACTCGATGCCCGGCGATGGACGATGGAGCTCTTGGTGCCGATGCCGGTCGACCGGGCCCGGCTGGCTGAGGCCCTACGCATGCTCCGCGCGGCGGGATTACCATATGTCGTGCACCTAGTCGTCGAGACCGACGACGATCTGGCCGAGGCTGAGGGACTGATCGACGCGCTGGGGCTCGTCGATTTTGCGGTTCGTCCGCACTTCAACGGCCAGAATCTCGCCTTCTTTGAAGAAAACGTTTTCTTCACCAAGGACGACGTGGTAGCCGCCAGGCCGAGCCCCCAGGATTTGTACGCGAGCAGCCGCACGAACCGACTGGATTTCGGGCGTCTGGTCGTGCTCAGCACGGGCGAGGTGTTCGCCAACCCGAACACCCCGAAGCTCGGCGATCTCGCATCCACCTCGGTACACAAGATGCTGTGCCACGAGGTTCGCCGGGGAGAAAGCTGGTTCCGCACGCGATCATGCGTCAAGCCGTGCCGGAATTGCGTCTTCCAGTGCATGTGCCCACCGATTTCAAACTATGAACATGCTATAGGGCGTAACAATCTGTGTTTGGCCCCGCCTCGGGAGGTCGGAGAATGAGGCGCCCCTTGACAAAGGGACCATCCGAACGTCACAACGCATTGACCGCCCGCTCGCTGACCGTCCAGGCCGACGGTTGAGGGCACGCAGCCGATCACGATCGCTGAATCCAGTCTCGCGGGCGTCATTCAGTGGTAGGATGTCAGCTGCCCCAGTCAGATGCCGTGGGTCTGAATCCCAGTGCCCGCTTTAAATGCCTCCAGAAGCGTCACTTACGAGAACCGACATTGATCGCGTGGTCGCACGCGTCCGATCCGGCATCGAGTCATCCCCACTTCTTTGGCGCCGAGGAGAAGAAAACCATGTTCGGCACCTGGGATCTTTATCGGACGATGGTGACAGCCGACAGAAAGGCAGCGACCAAGCCATTTTTCTCTTGAGTCTTTGCAGGGGGGGAGGTAGAGTCTAGGTATATCTGTCCACTGGGGTCTGAACGGTTACGGGAGAGGTAGTGTATTCAGAATGAGGAGATCAGGGAAATGAACAAAACAACGACATTGATAGTCGCAATTGCGGCGATGCTGGCCGCCGGCTCCGTCCACGCCGAAGTGATTGGCTCGGACAATTTCGATTATGCCGACGGCGCGTTCGTCAATCAGTACGATGTGGCCGACGCCACCGGCTTAACCGGCGGACAGGGCTGGGATTGGGATAACATCAACAAGATCCACACCGGCACGGTGTCCGACTGGGATTGCAGCTGGGGCAGCACCTACATCCAGAACGGCTCTCTCATCACCGACAATGGCGGCGCCATGCGTCAATACAACGGGCCATCCGAGATGTGGCATGAGAATCCCGAAACCGACGAACGGGTTGGGGCGTTCCGCGGCACGGGGTCCATCTATTACGGCGTGACCGTGACCTTCCTCACCGACGGCGGCTGGGCCGGCATGAGCGGCTATGACTTCCCGACCGAACGGCTGTTCATGGGCATGCCCTGGCAAACCGGCCATTTCGGCATTGATGAGTCCGGCGTCGGCACTGAGATCAGCACGATTCCCGTCGAGTTCAACCGGTCATATCGCCTTCTGTCGGTCATTGACTTTGACGGCGATCAGGTCCGCATGTGGGTCAATCCCGATCAGAGCGACTTTGACAACGGCGCCGGCAATAATTCCGCCGATATCGTCCGCGGCTACACCGGCACGAATTGGAACACCGCCGTTCGTCTGGCCTCCGGCGGCAAGACCCAGTGGGACAATCTCGTCGTCGCCACCGACTTCGGCTCCGCGGTCCCCGAACCGGCGACCTTGGCCCTACTCGGCTTGGGCGGCTTGGCTCTGGCCCATCGTAAAAAATAGAACCCGCTCAAGAACGTCCTGTTTTCCTTCTGTCTGGCCTGCCAGCCGTTCTTATCCGTGGGGCGGTAGCGATCGCTTTGGGTGGCTGGCGAGCCCGCCAGGGAACGATGCGGATGATCAACAGGCAGCCCGGGCGTTTCGTAACCGCTTGTTCATCAGGCTGATCCAAACACAGCCGTTCGACAATTGGCATGATGGCGATGGCCCGGCCAATCAAGGGTTTAACGCCGGACAACACATCGTCCAGCCGCTCGCAGATGCTGGGCTCTGTTCGACGCGGCCACGGTCGGGGGGTGGCTGACGCTGACGCGGCCGACCCCGGCCAGGATGTCGAGGCCGGCCGATCCAACCTCGATATTCTCCGGCCATGCGTCAGCGGAGCCAACCAGCCGGCGGGAGCAGGTTGTACCAACTGAGACGGCCGCGTTGCCGACTTCTGAGAAGATCGTGGCCGCCGAAGGCCCCGACGCCAGTCCTCTACTGCCCGTTCCTGGATCTGTGCCACGGTCACGGAGCGCCGCAAACACTGCATGCGGAACCTAACCGAGACGCGGGAGGGAATACCGAGAGCTCGGCACCGATGGCTTTGATTCGTCAAATGCACTCCTTTTCAGCTTCGTGAGGGTGCGTCTTTCACCTCTGGGCGCATCGTGCGCGCAGCGGGTTTCGCGGGGAGCCCAACCATGTGTGCCGTGAGCGGGCCGCGTTTCCTCCCGGAATGCGCGTAACCTCCACACGTTTCGTGTACATTAACTGACGAGATGGCACCAGACCCGAGCCAATCCGGATCCATGGAAGCCTTGCGGGCCAGGGAGCCCCAGGCGGTGGAACGATGGTTTCATGAATACGCGGACGCCGTCTACACCTTCGCCCTTTACCGGGTGGGAAGAGACTCGGATCTGGCGGAGGAGGTCGTACAGGACACCTTTGTCGCCGCCTTGAGCCAGATCGAGGAATACGACCCACGGCGAGGGATGATGCTGCCGTGGCTGACGTACCGCTGTCGCAACTCGATCCGCAATGCCCTCCGTCAGCGCAAGGGGGGCGATGCACTTGCGGACTTCTGGGAAGAAACGGATCGGAGGCTGCTCGCGGCGTATCGGCAATTGGCCACAGCCCCCCTGCCCGAAGATATCCTGCACCAGCAGGAGACGAAGGAGCTGGTGCAGCTTACCCTTGCGAGCATACCGGGGAACTACCAGCAGGTCCTGACGCAGCACTACTTGGAGCAACGACCGTTGAAGGAAATCGCGGCATCGCACGGCCTGAGTGAAGGGGCGATCAAGAGCCTGCTTCACCGTGCAAGGCTCGCCTTCAAGACCGCGTTCGTTGCGTTTTCCGACGCGATGGCGGCCGAGCCTTCATTGGAAGGAGGTGCGAAATGAATACTCCGATCACACCCGGTGACGAACATCTCGAAGGGAACATCGGCAAGCTCATGTCCTCAGGGGAGCCGAGGCTGTCCATGCCCGAATCCAGCAAGGCGAGAGTGCTTTCGACCTTGCTGCGGGGTGCGGCCGCCGCCCAGCCTGTCGCTGAGACTCAGGCGACTCCCGATTTGACGACGAACACGCAGGCCCGCAGACAAGCCGCCGTTCGGCTCGTTCCGGATGTGCCGACCGACTTGGCTGATGGTGCCCAGCGTGGGGACCATCCGATTGCACAACTCCCGGGTCAGCGGCACGTGCGAAGGAGGTTCGTCGCCATGTCTCAGAGAAAGACGATTCGTTGGCTGGCCGAGAGACCGGTGAGAGCACTTACCGGCCTCGCCGCGTGCTTGACCCTGATCGTGACGCTCTGGGTCGTCGCGGGGGGAGGCAACGCCCAAGAAGCCTTCGCGGCCGCGATTGCAGGCGCGCAGAAGGCGAGGACGTTCTCGTGCAAGGAAGTCCTGCAATCTCGCCGAAATGGTCAGGTCTATGAAAGATCGATTATCTTCAAGGAGCCGTACCGCGAGCGGAGCGAGTGGCTCTCGGGCGTGGCCTCGGTCGGCGACGTGACGATCACCGACTACGGCCAGCGTCGGCGTCTCCGTTTCATCCCGGCGAATAAGCTTGCGGAACTCGATGACATCAGCTCGGAGTACGAGGTCAAGACCGAATCGGGAGAGTTGAAGCTGACGGAACTCGACACCAGCATTCGCGACCGCATGCTTGCCTTGCGTGCCGAGGCCGTCGTCGACCTCGGAAACGTCGAATTGGCCGGGCAATCCGTTCGGCTGCTTCAATCGCGGCAGGGCGATCGCGTGACGAAGGTCTGGGTTCACCCGCAGACCGGCCTGCCGGTTCAGATCGCCGTGGACAGGCCTGAGTGGCTACGGATGTACACGTCCATTCAGATCGATGCCGAGGTGGACGACGCCCTGCTCAGCATGGAGCCACCGGCTGGCTACACGTTGATCGGCGACGGACCACGCAAGCGGGTGTCGGATGATAAGGCGAAGATCATCGCCAAGATGAGGCATCTGCTTGTGGCGTGCTGCAGCTACGCGAACAGCCACAATAATCAATACCCCAAGGAACTGTCAGACCTTCAGTCGGAAGGCATCACGCCTGAAACGCTCAAGAGCATCCTGGCTGCTCCCGATCAGCCGGACGGACCGCCGGTGCTCCGGTATCGACAGCCTCCAGCGGGTGTTGCTCCGACAAAGGCGGTCGTGCTGTACCAGGCGTTCGACGAGTGGCCGCAGGGGGGCATCTGGGTGGGCTTCGGGGACGCCCATTGCGAGCTGATCACCAAGCAGGAGAAGTTCGAGGCACTGACGCGATAGCCTGAGATGTCGGGAGGCCCGACGCTATTCGAGTGACGTGACGGCGTGCTGGTACGTTTTGTGGTGGGCGTACTACCCTTTTCCAGCGTGATGCTTCCCACCATGGTGCGTGATGCGGTTGCATCCGTTGCGATGGATCGTCACATGGCCGATATCAACGATCGGAGCATGGG
This sequence comes from Phycisphaerae bacterium, assembly GCA_018003015.1. Classification (NCBI taxonomy): domain Bacteria; kingdom Pseudomonadati; phylum Planctomycetota; class Phycisphaerae; species Phycisphaerae bacterium. The sequence goes on from JAGNEZ010000045.1 coordinate 26,632, forward strand.
CGATGCACTCGCCGGAGCGCAGGCAGCTGACCTTGCGAATCGGCTCGGCTTGGGGGCCGCCTGCCCGAGTGTCATTTGAGAGGTGCAACCATGAGATTCCCGAGTTTGGTATGTGTCGTGGTTTTCGGCTTGTCCGCTGGAGCCTTTGCCCAAAGCCGCTCGGCAAGCACGGACCGGAGCAGCGAGGTGGGCATGACCTTCGTGCGGCACCTCTCTCAAGGCCGGTACGCCGAGGCCGCTGGCATGGTTGACGACAGCGTCAAGGCACAGATGAACCACAACGTCCTGAAGGGAGTCTGGACCAACATGTCCGAGGGGAAGGGCGAGTTCCGCAACGTGGGCACGCCTACCGTAACCAACCTGGTCGTGTACAAGTGGGTCTTGGTGCCCTGCGAATGGGTGAACGGCCGCATCCGGCTGAGGGTCGTGGTCAATTCGCAACGGAAGGTGGTTGGCTTGTTTGTGGTGCCGCCCGCTTTGAAATCGGCCGGGGTTCGCCCTCCTTACCTCCACACGGAGGTGACGACACGGGACATCACAGTGGGCAAAGCACCCTGGTCGTTGCCAGGCACGCTCACCCTGCCGAAGTCGGGCAAGCCCAAGGGCGGCGTCGTTCTGGTACATGGGTCGGGGCCGAACGACCGCGACGAGACGCTGGGGCCGAACAAGCCGTTCCGCGATCTGGCCCTGGGCCTGGCCGAGAAAGGCATCGCCACGCTGCGATACGACAAACGCACCTATGCACACAAACTGGTGCTGGCATCGAAGCTGGCCCTCAAAGGCGGCATCACGGTGGACGAGGAGGTTGTGGATGACGCACTGGCTGGGCTGAACGTGCTTCGCGCGCAGCCGGAGTTGGCGAACGTGCCCGTGTACGTGCTCGGACACAGCGTTGGGGCGATTCTAGCGCCGGAGATTGCGGCCAGGGACGGCAAGGTCGCAGGGACCGTGCTGCTTGCCGGCCCGGCTCGACCGATGGAGGACGTGATCGTCGACCAACTGACGTACCTGGGCTCGCCCGATGTCGGCCAGGTCCGGCAACAGATGGAGGGCATTCGCAAGCACACGCTGAAACCGGATGAGAAGGTGATGTCAGCGCCCGCCGCGTACTGGTACGATCTGTGCGGGCGCGATGCCGAGGTAGCGGTAAAGACGGCGGCGGGATTGAAATGCGGCATCCTGGTCGTGCAAGGCGGGAGGGATTACCAGTCAACGACCGACGATTTCAAGCTGTGGCAAGCGGCGCTCGGCAAGCGTCCCAAGGCGACGTTGAAGCTGTTCGAGGATTTGAACCACCTCTTCGCGACTGGCGAGATAAAGGCCATCCCGGACGAGTACAACGACGAGACGCACGTTGATGCGCGGGTGATTGACTTGATCGCGGCCTGGTCCGTCGAGCCGGGCGGTGTCACGACGCGAGACGGCAACGGCAGTCGTTAAGCCTACAAACCCCTCTGCCGCCATGCCCGCTGCGGCTGTCACGCGCTGCGGCACGCGCTCATTAGCGTGCTGGTGGCGCGGGGGAAGACGCGGGGGGGGCTAGCTGCGTTCGTGGGACATCTGGAAACGCACCATGCGAAAACTGACCGGATTCTTGGCGCCGATGTTGTTGATCAGCGCGGTCGCACCGGGCGCGGAGACCATCGCCCCCAGTTCGCTGCAGTTCTCCGGCATCTACCCCCACCTGGCGTACTTTAACGAGCAGGGCGAGTGTGGCACCGGCGCGGTCGTCCCTTGGGCGGGGAAGCTTTGGATGGTTACCTACGGCCCGCACCTGCCCAACGGATCCTCCGACAAGCTCTACGAAATCGCCAACGACCTGTCGGCAGTCATCCGGACCGAGAGCATCGGCGGGACCCCGGCCAATCGCATGATCCACCGCGAATCTAACCAGCTTTTCATCGGGCCCTATGCCATCGACGGGCAGCGGAATGTGCGGGCGATCTCCTATCAGACTATGCCCGGGCGGCACACCGCCACTATGCGCCACCTGACCGACGCCGCAGGGAAGATCTACTACGCCACCATGGAAGAGGGTTTCTACGAAGTGGACGTCAACACGCTGGCCGTGAAGGAGCTCTACCCCGACGCCAACAAGGACAAGGGCGGCCACGCCGGGACGCTCCTGCCCGGCTATCACGGCAAGGGGGCCTACAGGGGCCAGGGGCGCGTCGTCTACGCCAACAACGGCGAGCTGTCGCCCGACGCAATGAGGAAGCCAGACACCCCCTCCGGATGCCTGGCCGAATGGGACGGCCGCCAATGGAAGGTCGTCCGCCGCAACCAGTTCTGCGATGTAACCGGTCCCGGCGGAATCTACGGCAACGCCAACCCGGAGAAAGACCCCATCTGGGCTATTGGCTGGGACCACCGCTCGCTGATTCTCATGCTCTTGGATGGGGGGTCGTGGCACGCCTTCCGCCTTCCCAAGGCAACCCATACCTACGACGGCGCGCACGGCTGGAACACCGAGTGGCCAAGGATTCGCGACATCGGCGAGCCCGACCTGCTGATGACCATGCACGGGATGTTCTGGCGCTTTCCCCGCGCATTCTCTCTGGCCAACACCGCCGGAATCCGCCCGCGATCCACCTATCTCAAGGTCATTGGCGACTTCTGCCGGTGGGACGATCGCCTTGTTTTCGGCTGCGACGACGCAGCCCAAACCGAATTCCTCAACAAGCGCAGGGCCAAAGGGGGCCTCGCCGGGCCCGGCCAGTCACAGTCAAACCTCTGGTTCGCCGCGCCCTGGTTGCCGGATCAACTCGGGCCGGCACTCGGACGCGGGGCCGTATGTATGAACGAGCCTGTCCAGGCCGGCGAGTGGTCAGACCCGTTCCTCTTCGCGGGATTCGATCGACGCGGGGTACACCTCGCAACCGGCGGGGACGAGCCGGTCACTTTTGAGTTTCAGGTGGACGCGGCAGGTGACGGCCGGTGGCAGAAGCTGCGCGACGCGACCGTCAACGGCTACGAGTGGCTGGATTTCCCCGAGCACGAACGGGGCCAGTGGGTGCGCGTCAAAGCAAGCCGCGACTGCGCCCGGGCGACGGTGCAGTTTATGTACAGCAACGTCGACCGCCGTCTACAGGCAGCTGACCCCATCTTCGACGGCCTGGCCAAGGCCTCTGATCGGCAGCTCACGGCCGGCCTGCTCCGCGCTCGCGGCGAGAACAGACGCACCCTCCACCTCGCCGCCGCCATGCTGATTGGGAATGTGCTAACCGACGGCGCCTACTACGAAATGGACGGCTCGATGAAGCTGAGTCGCGTTGATGACCCTGCGGCGCACGATTGGCTCAAGAAGAACGCCGCCATCCCAGGGGGCATTCTTAGTGTTGATGCGGCATCTGTGCTGTGCATCGACGATGCCGGCCAGCGATGGCGACTGCCGCGCGGCGACGCAGCGTTCGATGAGCTGACCGGCCGGGGCCTTCTGCGCATCGATCGCGAAGTCGTCACCGAGCGCGACCTGTTCAACTGCCACGGCACATTCTACGAACTGCCGGCCGACAACGCCGGCGGGTTCGCCAAGGTCCGGCCCATCGCCACCCATAACTGCAAAATCACCGACTACTGCTCCTATCGGGGCCTGCTGGTGATGACCGGGATCGACGGCGGCCAGGGCAACCGTCACATTATTCGCTCCGACGACGGCCGGGCGGCCGTGTGGGTGGGCGCGGTCGATGACCTCTGGAAGCTCGGCAAGCCCACCGGACAGGGCGGCCCCTGGAGAAGCACCGCCGTCAAAGCTAACGCGCCCTCCGATCCCTATCTGATGACCGGCTACGATCGAAAGCGGCTTGCTCTCTCCCACGATCGCAATGACACCGTGACCATGTGCGTGGAGGTGGATATCGCCGGCACTGGCGATTGGGTAAGCTATCGCACATTCGAGGTGGGCGCGGGGGCGAAAGTGGAGCACGACTTCCCCGCCGGATTTGCGGCCTACTGGCTGCGCGTCGCCACCGACAAGGACTGCACAGCCACCACCTGGCTGATCTACGATTAAGGAGTTGATCAAGAAAGACGTACTTGACGCAAGCCCGACCACGCTGCCCAGGGCCCCGTGCAGGTAGTACAAAACCTCTATTTAGAGAATGGCTTGCGACCCTTTATCTGCCGCCCTCGGCTGCGTGCCACCTCCAAGGATACCCGACTGACCGGCACCGAGCTTCGACATTCTCCGCGGACAGGGCCGCCGCAAGAAGCGGGTCGGCCAGAAGATCCTGGTTGACGTGGCGCCTCCAATAGGCGAAACCGGCCATCCGTGGCCTAACGATTGAAGGCGATCCGGGGTGGATTGAGCGAGCGATGCTGAGGGCCCGGATCGCCTCCACGCTCCCGGCGAGAGAAGCACCTTATCCCTCCTCGACGATGTCCAGGCTCATGAGCCGGGCGAGGTGGCGAAGGCTGTCCATGTGGTCGCCGTAAATCACCACCCGGTGCAACAGCGTCATGGCATCCTCGGTCTCGAGGACGCTGCTCCAGTTGGCGGCCATCTTCGCCGCGTCGCGCACCTCCGTGACGATCTGGGTACGGCAGGCGTGAACCGACTTCTCCGGCACCTCGATGATCTTGCCGGTCGAGGCGAGGATGGTATCCAGCCGGACGAATTTGGAACGGGTGATTGTCTCGCCGATGCGGTACTGGACCTCGGGCACGCAGCCGCTGCCCCCCACCTCCGAGTGCCCGCGGAGCAGGTAAGGAGCCGGCCTCCCGGCCGCGCCGTCCATCATCAGCGGCGCGGTGCAGTGGGCGGTCCACAGGACGTTACGCGAGGTGTCGAAGGTCGCGTTGCCCTGGAACCCGGGGCGATCGAAGGCGTACTGAAAGAGGAGCATGGTCAGCAGCGAGTCCATGTCCCCCTCGCAGGCGGCCGGGATGCCCGAGTCGCGGAGGCGCGTGAATCCCAGGCAGGGGAACCCCTTCGGCAACCAGCCCATGCACGTGCCGATGGCCAGCCCTTGGGCCCGCTGCTGCCGCATCAGGTCCTGGAGAGCCACGCTCACGCGGGCCGCCTTGTCGATGTCCTCCTTGTTGGGCTCGAAGACGGCCTTCGCCTCCCCGGTCCAGCGTGCGGCCTCGTCCTGGACCGCCTTGCCATCGGCGGAGGCGATCAGGTCGCTGAAGGTCTTCTCGTCGACGGCCACAACCTCGGCACCCAGGCGCTTCTTGACCTCGTCCGGCGATCGGGCGGGCTCCGTCCCCTGGGCGGGCGGGAAGAGCAGGATGCGGGTCTGCTGCAGCAAGGGGATCACCCTCAGGAGGCGGAGGGCACGCTCGAGGTCACCGTAGTCGCTCGTGGGCATGAGGGTGACCGGGCGACCCCGGCGCTGCCAGCGGTGAGGATACATCCAGTCGTGGCCGCTCGCCGGCAGGGAGTAGACGACCATCGGGTGGTTCCCTTCAAGGATCGGGCCCACGACCCTGGTCAGGGCGAAGCAGCTCAGGTTGATGGCGAGCACCGGTGCGCCGGGCCCTGCGGCCTTGAGCAGGGCCGCGGTCTCCTCGACGCTGTTCGACTGACCGATCGCCAGCTCGACGTTCCCCAGCTTCTTCTCCGCCTCGGCCAGACGGGCCTTCATGGCCTCGAAGTGCGGCGGATCGGTGTTCCACCCTCGGTCGTTCGGTCCCGGCGAGCCGGTGAAGATGACGCAGAGCCGTGCCTTGCCCGAGGGCCCGGGAGGCGATTCGGAGGCCCAGGCGTGCCTCCAAGCCGCTCCTGCGAGCATCAGCCCGCCAGCCGCCACACCCGTCCCCAGGAACGTCCGTCTCGTGCATTGGTCACACATCGGAACCTCTTCGCCTTTCGGCCATGTACGGCGTGAAATCGCAGCCCGGGCGGCACGGACACGCTGTCCGAGAGGACCGCCCGGAGCAACCGATACTAACTGATACTGATACGGATAGGAAATCGATTCCGCGAGGGGCGGCGGCGCGGTCCCGGAGGTGGAGGGGGCGGGTCTTTCCGGGGAGTCAGTTTCGCCCGGGACTGGACCACGGCCCGGCGGAGAACAGATCGGGGGCTAATCGTGTGCGGACGGTCTCGAAGACAACGATCAACAGCTTCGGCTGGATCGCGATCCCTTACCTGATCCCTGCATGCTCCCGCGCGATTCGATTTCATTTGTTCCGTTGAATCCCGTCGATCCGGAAGTTCTTCATCTCCTGACCAAGGATCGGCTCGACTCCCTCCCGAAGCCCCGTGATCGTGACATTCCGAACTTCCGTATCCTCACAGTTTCGGATCAAAATCGGCGTCTTCTTCAATTCCGGGTCATTGACAATCGTCAAGCCCTGGATTCGAACTTCTTTGGTGTTCGAGATCCGAACGGGTTCTGCGCAGTGCTTTGCCCGCAGGTTCCGCAACACCAGCCCGGCATGTCCCAGGGGATGATTCGAGGTCCGGATCAGGTGCTTGCAGTGGACTGCCTCAATGTCTTCGGCGGTGATGTTCGTGTTGGGCGCGCAGGGCGCTGGTTTTCCCTCCTGCCGGGCGCCGTGGTCCTGAACATCCAGGGCATACACCGCATCCTCGGCAACCACATGCCGAACCGTGATGTTGTCGGTGCCGTCGCTGACCTCGACAGCACCCCGGTAGAATCCTGTCTTCAGCCGGACAGTCTCCACCGTAACATCCCGGACCCGTTGGCCGCCGTTGCCCCCGCTGATGGACACCACGTCTCGCCCCATGCGGATCCCCTCGATCTCGCGGACGACCCCGCCGACGATATCGCCGGTCCCATCGTCCGGCGTGATCATGACGCCGTCTTTGCTGGCGTCGAAGAACCTGCACCGTTCAATCCGAAAGGGTCCTGCCTTGACATGAATCAGCGGCGCGCGGTTTTTCTGATCCACTGTATCGTAGTTGCCCCGCAACTCCAGGTCGCGGAGCGTGACGCCCCCGGCCTCAACCGACAGCAGGATCGTGTCTCCGAGTCGCTCCGGAAGGACGGCCTTCAAGCCCTTCAGCGTCATTGGCCGCTCGATCCGAAGGGTTCGTGCGACGGGGATCGGCTCCGTTTGTTCACACACCACAATCGCGTCTTTTGGCGCCCTGTCCAGAATCGCCTGGAGGTCGCCTCCGGTAAACTTCATTTCCGCCGGCGCGGCCGAGCAACCTGCCGTCGCCGCGACACCCAGAAAAAGACTGAGCCATCTCCACCTTTCCACGAGTCGGTTATACGAGTTCATTCCGTCCTCACCTTTCCCCGACATTCATTCCGATCTCCACCCGACCATTGGAGTTGTTGACGATCCGCTGCTCTCCGGCGAAAACACTGCCGGTAATCACCGCGCGGGAGACGGCCTCGCCGAGGCGGATCTGCTGGAGGTTCTACCGAAAAGCGCAGCCGCGAACCAGCGCCGTACCGCTCTCGATATCCAGGGCGAAGCAATCGCTGATAGACTGAGAGGAGACTTGATTCCGCGAGGAGCGACGGCGTGGCCCCGGGGGAAGGTTTGGTGGGCGGGGGTCGTCTGGGGATTCATGCCAGCCCTTCAGGGTGTCCGCTCCCACCGGCGGTTGGACACTTTGGGCCCATGTCGCAGAGTCAGCCCGGCGTTCCGGGCGCTCGTGGACCGTCCACGGGCAACATGGGCCCACCATACCCCTTGATTCCGGCCCGTTCAAGAACGAAATCGAGAATGTCCCGCACGGGATCACGCTTCCCAGGCCAGTTCGGGCTGCTCGCTCGCCTCGCGGCGGAGGTGCTCCAGAAACTCGGGATCGACCTCGTGGGTGATTCCCGGCTCCGAGGCGGGGCTCGACCGAACCGGCCGGCATGGCGGCGAGGGCCGAGGCGGTGCCCGGGGCGGCGGGTCTTGCCACAGTCCGCAGTGTTCGAGGACCATGCGGATAGTTTCGTCCTGGTGGGCCTCGATGAAGGCGATGATCTCCATGGTCCCGCCGCACTTGAAGGACAGCAGCCCGCCACCGGCGGCTCCCGCCAGTCTGCGAATCTGTTCCGCTCCCACTGCAATCTGGCTTTTTGGGCATGCGCGTCATGCCGGAATACGGTATGCTGAGTACGAGGTCAGCCGAGGACAGAGCTCCATCAGCGGTTCCGGAGATTCCGGCCAAGACGATCATCGCAGTGTGGGGGAAGATCAACCCGCACCGGAAGCATATCGCACTGAGGAGGCGGAACATGAAAACACTCCGCGCAACGGCATCGTGCTGTCTGGCTGTCTTCGGTCTGGCCGTGAGCTCTGCTGCAGGGCTGAGTATCGAGATTGTCCCCGTGGGGAATCCGGGCAACGTGGGGGAGCGGTCGGGTGCTGGTGCCGGCGGCTACGGCCCCGATCGCATCTGTGGTGCGGTGGCCTACGACTACCGCATCGGCAAGTATGAGGTCACGGCTGGTCAGTATACGGCGTTTCTGAATGCAGTCGCCGGGGCGGACACCTACTGGCTATACAACCCGAGCATGTCACGGCTCGATAATGGCAGCGGGATCACGCGAAGCGGGGGGGGAACCGTGAGCAACCCGTACATCTACTCGGTAGCGGCCGACTTCGCCAACCGGCCGGTGAACTATGTGAGCTTCTGGGACGCCTGCCGGTTTGCCAACTGGCTGCACAACGACCAGCCAACGGGCGCTCAGGGCCCGGGCACGACGGAGACGGGGGCCTATACGCTCAGTGGGTACAACGGTCTCGACGGCCGGACGATCCAGCGGAACGTCGGGTGGAAGTGGGCTGTGACCAGCGAGGATGAGTGGTACAAGGCGGCGCACTACAAGGGCGGAGCGACCAATGCGGGGTATTGGGACTACGCGACAAGCAGCGACACGGCCCCGGGGCGAGATATGACCGATGCCTCCGGCAACAACGCCAACCAGCATACTGGCAGCGGTCCGTACCCCATCGATTCGGGCAAGTACACCACGGTCGCCGGCGAATTCCAGAACTCCGAAAGTCCGCACGGTACGTTTGACCAGGGCGGCAACGTGTGGGAGTGGAATGAAGCCATTGTGTCCCAAGATGCCACGTACGCGTATCGCGGCTGGCGGGGTGGGGCGTTTTACACCAGCGACTACTACCTGCTCGCGTCGTATCGCAGCTGGCGCAGTCCAGCGGTCGAGGACAACAGCATTGGGTTCCGCGTTGTCGCGATTCCTGGCCCCGGGGACTTCGACGGCGACAGCGATGTTGACACCGCTGATTCTGAGTTGCTCTTGCGGTGTAGCTCGGGACCGGCCATTCCTTTGAACGAGGTTACCTGCCAGAGAACCGATCTGGACAAGGATGGTGACGTCGACCAGTCCGACTTTGGCATCTTCCAGCGGTGTTTCAGTGGGTCGAACGTGCCTGCCGATCCGAACTGCGCGAACTGAAGTACCGGTTCTGATTGCTTGGCCATCGCCGCCGGGCCTCACGGGGAAGACCTGGACGCCAACTGTGATAGTGTCGTCGACCAGGCCATCAGCCCCACCTGGCCCCGACGCCTTACTTTCGCCACTGCTTCGGTGGTCTCCGACTATCGGAAGGTCCGAAGCCAGCCTACTGCCTGCCGTTCCTGACGATCTTGCAGGCGATGTCACCCGCGAACGTCGGCACGTCGAGTTCAATTCGGTTCCCGGTCGGCCTGGCTGATTCACGCCGGGTGACTTTGCCCTCAGACGTATCCCACCACTCGACCCGATAGGTGTCCGAAGGAAGGCCATCAATGCTCAACAACGCCCCGCTGATCTCCTCGGGCTTGTGCTTCTCGATGGCGATGTTCCACCACGTGGCTCGCTTGTCGTGCAGCCAAAGGTACGCCCCCCGCACACCTTGAAGACCAACCACCTGAACGCCACCGTCGCACGTGGCAGACGTGTCCCGCAGATGTCCAGTCGTCCACGGAACGTCGGACACAAATTGGCTGATCGGCAGGTAATGGCGGTACAAGTCGCGTTGATGGATGTCGTCCCAGAACCAGTGGCACGCGGTACCGGCCAGACCGCTCATCACGGAAGCCCAGAGAGTATTGTGCAGGTGGATGTACTCGGTGTCTTGGTCCAACTCAGGGGCGTGCTGCCACTGGTTATCCGTCATACCGAACTCGCTGAGCAGTGCGGGCTTGTTGGTGACGTTCTGCCGAAGGATATCCCGCCGGGCCAGGATCGACGCTACCTCATTTTTCCAGATTTCTCCGTTGGCCGACCGCAGGTAGTAGTGCATGTCGGCGGTGTCCAGTTGCGGATGCCGGTAGTCTTTGGACGGCGACGACCACGTGCTGCTGGCCCGCAAGTGCCGGTTGATGTCGACTGCTTCGAACGCCCGGCCCAGCTCTTCATAGAAGTTTTCGGTGGGCAAGCCTGGGTCCATCTCGTTGAAGTACTCCCAGACGGCCACATGCGTCGAGTAAGCCCAACGCGCGGCGCAGTAGCGAATGAGACGCTGGCCGTATCGAATAGCCTCGGCGTACTCCGCCGAACCGGCTTTGGTGAGCATGGGCATGTAGAGATTGCGCGTCAGCAAGGTTAACTGGAGATAGACACCTGCTTGCTCCGCCGCTTCCACAACCTGGTCCAGCAGGAAGCAATCAGCCTGGTTATAGAATCCAAGCACGGGGCGGTTTACGTCTGCTTCTCCGAGCAGCTCCGGCCCGCCGCCGACCTCACGCAAAGACAAGTCGCTGATCCAGGCTGCACCTTTGGCCGTCAACCGCAGGTCGACATCGCCCAACCACCACTGGTCGGATCCCGATGTGAACTCCCGCTTGAAGGGCGCCCACTGCGGCTTGCCGGCGATGACTTGGTCTCCCCCCAAAGTCAACGCCACGCCGACTCCGTCGTCAGCCCGCATCCGGCCGGCCAGCACGTAGCCCGTTGCCGGTCGCAGGCCCACCGGGTGCGCCGGCGACACCCTTGCGCGCACCCCGGCCTCGCCGCTGATCTTCACGCACAGCTTCGACGAGTGGTACCCGTCCCGACCTGGGGTAGCCACAATCGGAGGAACCCAGTCCCACGATCGGCCCCAGGCGCTCTTGCGGGCCTCGATGGCCATGGCCCAATCCTCGGCACAGGCCCATACTCGGGCGAAATTGGCCCCATGCTCACCCAGCCTGCGGATCTTCTCGATGGCCTGGTAGCCGTTGTGTACAAACGCAACGTTCTGGCCAACGATGAAGAACGGCGTGCCGTCCTCAAACTCCAGATAGCGCCGATCCCGGCTCGAGACCCGGATGTAACCTTCCTTCTTTGAAGCCGTGCACTCGAATCGAAAGGCCGCCGACTGCACCGTGCCAGCCGCATCCTTGAGTACGGCGGTGCACGTGTGCGTGCCCACCTCGGTGGGAGCAAAGCGTGCCTTCCATTCGGACTGTCCCACCGGGTACAGCCACTCGCGGCTGGCTCCACCCCGGCTCAAGGGCCGCCGCTCGAAATCCTGGTAACAGAAAGCCGGCACAGATAGCTTCCGGCCCGACGGTGACTTGATGGCGATCTGGAAATCCACCTCGGCGGGATCGTAGGGGTTATGGCCCGCGGACTGGGCGTTCAGAGTCATCTCGAGCTTGGTAAAGCGCGGGACTTGCTCGGCACTCAGTTCTACCTCGATGTCGCGCTTGTCGGCGCCGGCGAGTGCCAGAATCACGGTCAGCCCGGTGGCGATTAGCGCTGACATCATGCGTCTCCCTCGGCCACAATCTCGCTTCTGACGGATGGTCTGATCCTCAAAAGTCTATCCTTCTCGTCCCTTAAATCAACAACAACCAAGATGGGGTGTCGCTGTGATGGTGATCACGATCAGCTCCGTGGGGGACATTCCCGGTCGCGCGCAGCAGCTTGCGCACGCGCTTCCATAAACGTCGTCACCACCGTCCCTGGCAACACGAACGCCTCCACCCTGTCCGCGATCGCCAACAGGTAGTCGATGTGCCAATGCTTGAGTTTGTCGTGACGTAGGTGCCACCCGACCCTTTGAGTCGGTCCGTTCCTGGCCGAGCCTGTGTATACGTACCAGCCAGCCGGGAACCGGCACAGACCAAGCCTCCCGACGCAAATGGACGCCGCGCTTCGCAGCCTGATCAACAGCTGCTAAGTTCCGGGGATCACGGCCATGGCTATCAGGGTAGAACGACGGGGAGATGCGAACAAGCAGCGATGCCGCACCGTCTTACAGCCACTCCACCAGCCAATCCCACCACGTGCTCTCGCCGGCCATGCTTCTTGGACTGCTTTGCGTTCGGCGGGCTCGTGTGCTGGTTTATCTGTCTGTGGCAGGAAAAGAGGTGAGATGACGATGGATCAGTGGTTATTGTGGACATGAGGCTCGGCTTCTTGATACACTGACGTCCATGAACGGCCCTGTCAGGCAACTGAAGCGTCGTGAACTCCTGAAGAGCTCTGCACTGGCCACAGCCTTGGCGCTAGGGGTAACAGGCCGGCAAGGCCTTCGGGCGGATACCAAGACCACACCCGCCGCTACGCAGCCCACCAGCCGCGATGGTCAGGACCCACAGCAAGCGCCGTTGATCCAGGTGGGAATCCTGCTGGGAACCTTCGGCCGCGGGACCCTGGAGGCGCGTCTGGATGCCGTCAAGGACTCTGGACTTGACTGCGTTCAGCTCAGCCTAGACAGCGCCGGCCTGTCCGACATGCCCGAGGAAATCCCAACCGCAGTCGCCGCCCACATCCGTCGTGAGGCGAAGATCCGCGGGATTACGATCGCCGCCGCGCAGGGAACGTTCAACATGAGTCACCCGGATGCCGAGCATCGTCGGAGGGGTCTCAGACAGCTCCGGGTCTTGGCTGAGGCCTGTGCCGAAATGGGCACATCGAGGATCCACATCTGCACTGGCACGCGCGACCGTGAAAACATGTGGCGGCGTCATTCGGACAATGACTCGCCGGCTGCCTGGAAGGACCTGGTCGCCTGCCTGCGCAAAGCGACGGACTTCGCCCGGCAGACGCGCGTTACCTTGGCCTTCGAGCCGGAGGTCAACAACGTCGTGGACTCGGCGCAGAAGGCGCGGCGACTCCTGGATGAAATCGGGTCCCCGTTCCTCAAAGTCACGATCGACCCCGCAAACCTGTTTCATGCCGGCGAACTGCCGCGAATGAACGAGATGCTCGACGGAGCATTCGCGCTGGTGGGCAAGGACATCGTGCTGGCGCACGCCAAGGATCTGGATCACGATGGGGACGCCGGCCACCTCCCGGCCGGCCAAGGCAAATTGAACTACGATCGGTACGTCTCCCTGCTGCATCGCTACCGATTCCGGGGCCCGCTCTTGCTGCATGGTCTGAGCGAAGCACAGGTACCCGGGTGTGTAGCCTTCCTGCGGGATAAGCTGGCCCGCGCCACGTCTTCTCCTCAAGAAAAGTGAAATCGTACCGTTACGGCCGGTGCGGGAGAAACCAGGCTCGGCAGCGAGGAACTCGGGACCGGCAACATGAAGGGCAACCTGGGAAAACCGCTGAGAACTCCAAACAACAGCGGACTCCGAAGCCGCTTCCCGTCGCGGGCTGCTGGGCGGATTACTCGAAAAAAGGCGACTCGCGACGCTTGTCAATTCACGCGCCCGACCTCACCGACATCCGGAAGTACAGCGAACGAATCGCGGTTGCGGTTGGCTTGACGCCTCAGGAATGACCGGACGGGCGCCTCAGGCTCTTCCCCCGTCCGATAGTCCGAGGGGCAATCAGGGGCCAATTGGAGGAACATGGCTTTTCCGGGCTGGTCGAGGAACGTCTGTTGCCGGCGCAGGAGAGGTCAGACAAGGCCTCGATGCCGAAGAAATTCTTAGGCGCGAGGCGAGGTGGTGCTGTACAATGGATCGCAAATGGCCCGGCGGTGTAGCCGGGCCGGTTCATCCGGCACACACCCGATAATGCTGGCTGGACTGATCGGCGCCAGCGGCCAGGCCGGGGACCGCGCCAAGCGCGAACGCGCCGTGATCGCGGGCTGTTCGGCAGCGTCACCCGGCACATATCAGGGATAGAAGCATGTCAAGCCTGATCCGAGCAGATGTGCGGCACATGTGGGCGTCGTCAATCATTCTTGCATTCGCGCCTGCGGTGAGCGGCGGGCAGGTTATCGGCCAGCTCGCTGATCCGGAGCAGCCGGCCGAGGTGGCCTACGTGGATATCCTTTCGGCTTGGGTTGAGCAGGATGGCGGCCTGTTGACTTTCGTGATAGAGACTCGGGGCGAGATCCCCCCGAGCCTGGCTGAACCGGAAGATCACCTTACCTTTATCTGGCTCGTAGACACCGACGACAATCCCCTTACCGGCCAGCCGCACCAGAACCTCGGCAGCGAGTTCAACGTGCGCGCGGTCATCAGCGGGATGTACGGGGGCGGATTCGTAGATGTGACTGGAACGGTCCCGGGCGGTGGGCTGGGCACTCTGGCCGTCCTGGGGAACCGGATCCAGATCACGATCGGGCTCGGGCAAATCGGCAACCCAGCCGCGTTTCGCTGGAGCTGCGACGCCTGCCTTGCCATCGCCAACGTATGCGTCTCAGCCAACCACGAGACAGACACCGCCCTCGCGAGCGTATTGCCGTTTGCCCCACCAGCCCACGTCACCATCGTGACGCCCTTTCTGCCGCTATGCCCAACAGGGCCGGCAACGGGCCAATTGACGGTGGAGATCCGCGACGCCGCCGGAAACCTCCTTCCCAGTGAGGACTATCATCTCGCGTTTACCAGCTCGGACGAAGCCACGGCGACCGTCGACGCCGCGGGCATTGCCACGATCCACACGTTCCCGACGCCGGAGCACCACATGTCCTACGTCCAGGTCTCCGCCGACGGCGTGCCATCCGACAACGCCGCTGTCGTCCGCAGCACGTTTACCGACCTGGGCCTCTCCTACCAGATGTATCCGGCCGAGCACATCGCGTTCTACCTGCCGTCAACCATCCAGGGCGTGGACCTCGACGCGATCACCACTGCCTACCAGGTTCCGGAGGCGACCGAGCGGGCCTACGTCGCAGAGCGGACGCTGACCGACGTGCGGCCATTCAACGGGGGCGTGCAGTACTTCATCCTCGAAGTCTCCGATCATGAACCCACCACGCCCTGCGGCATCAGCGGCAACCCGATGCGCCTGGGCTGGTTCTGGGGCAAGACCGAGCACAACAGTTGCTACATCATCAACGCCCCCGAGCATCGCACGCCGCAGTGGTTCGTCATCTTCCATGAGGTGGGTCACAACTTCACGTGGTCGTCCTGGAGCTTCGGCCAGTTCTGCTCCGGGCCATCACCGGCGCACAATACCACATACAGCGAGGGCCTGGCATCACTGGCGGCCATGTGGGTCCATCACTCCATCGTCTCCTGTCCGGCGGGTCTGGGGTCGCTCGCGGTCAGCGATATCGACGCCCACCTCGGAGGTTACATGGGCTTTTTCCGGCAAATGCTGTCCGACTACCGCGTCGCAGGAGCCAATTACGCGGCATTTGACGCCAACGTGCTCGACGGCATCCTCTGCGAGTTGTTCGATGCCTACGGCCCCCGCGTCTGGTACGAGCTGTTCAGCACCTTCACGCCGACCGACCAGCCGCTCCCGTGCGTCATCGACGGCGAGGCGAAGCAGGCCACCTGGTTCGTCGCGGCAGTAAGCGCATCGGTCGGCGAAGACCTGCGCAGCCTGTTTGCCGGCCGGTACGGCTTCCCGATCGATGATGCCTCCTGGCCGGAGATGCTCGCCGCCGCCCAGGCACGAATCGCCGCTCGGCCGTGGCGATCGCCGCTGTCATTCGATTCGGACTGCGATGGGGACGTCGACGGTGATGACTTCATTCCGTTTGAGGCCTGCACGTCGGGTCCTGCCATTGCCTATATGGGCGACTGCGCCAAGGCCGACCTCGATCGTGACGGTGACGTGGACCAGTCCGATTTCGGCATCTTCCAGCGGTGTTACAGCGGAACCGGAAAACCGGCCGACCCGGACTGCGCGAAGTGATCGTGAAGTGGTCAGCCGGAGGACGCCGCTGAACGCTACTTGCTGGATACGCCGGGCGCAGTCAACAGCCTGCCGAAGGTACTAGGCACGCCGGGCGTGGAGACTGCCCATGCAACACCTGAGGATGATCACCATCCCGTTGTACGCCCTGTTGTACACGCTGGCGACATCCCCTTACCCGGCACGTCATTTGCCGGCACTGCGGGGGCTGGAGGCGGTGATTTGACCGGCAACTCTAAATCCTCTAGCCAAGAACACTTAGGCACTGCGAGGCATCCCAGGTCATCGAATGAACTAAGAGCTTTTGCGTCGCGAAGCCGACGCAAAAGCTCTTAGTTCAGATTCGGTCCAGGCGGGTGTTTTCACTGAGGGGTGGTATCTGATCGAAACCCATCGGGAACGACCGGATATGGGCTTGTACGTGGCCCTGGTAGCGGTTCAGGCTGAAGGCTGGCGGCAAAGGCGCGTCAAAGCCGCCGGTCTCTGCTTGCACCAGGCCATCGAGTGCTTCCAGTAGATCTGGCATCGCGGCCAAATCCACGGCTTCCGGCTGGATGGCCGGTGACCGGTTTTGGGCCAGCATCTGCCGGACCCGCTCTCGGAGCTCGCGCTTACGCTCCCGGCTTTCAGCCATCTTCTGCCGGAAGTACTCGGCATCGAAGACCAGGCCGTCGAACAGAAACTGTGAAGCCACATCCTGGCCGCAATGGCCGCACTAGCGCCGGACCATGCGTTGTGGCTTGCCGCCGCAGCCCTCACAACGCTGAAACGTCACCGTAGGATCGAAGCAGGATCCACAGGAACGGCATCGGCAGGTCTCCTGATCATGGCCACGGCCGGATTGACATGCTACTCCAACATGCCTGCCTCCGACGACAGTCCTTGCCTCTATAAAGTCGCGACGCTGACCGGAACGATCGACGAGGTCGAAAACGTCGTTGTCAATCTGCTTGCCAGCAATCCCAACTCGACTGACTCCCTGGCCACTCGCGACGCCCGCACGCACATCGAATTCGATCTTGCAGCCGAGTCAGGGTCACGCTTGCTGGAGGGAACTGCGAAGGTGCGTCAAACGCGGCACCTCACCACTGTGTCGGCCGTGCCGGTGCAGGGATGCGGGGACACGCTGTATACCGATTACGATGACCGGGAATGGACAGTCAAGATCACCGCCGAAATCACCTGCAGACAGGATGAGCCGATCTTTGACGTCCCCGGTATCGGGCTACCCGATGGCAGTGAGGTCCCGCAGCCCTACCGAATCACCGATGGGTGCGTGAATCTGCTGCGCGAGCAGACGGTCCGAGATACGTGGGGCTCCTTCTCGGAGTCAGGTTTCCAAAGCGACTTTGGGTACGACTATCTTCGCGATTACAGGACGGACTACCCGCTTCCACCCAACACGACCGGCGAGTTCTTCAAGGAGGTTAAACTGAAACTCAGTGTCTACTTTTGAATACTGAATGCGCCCCATCCGTCGCCTCCAGCAAGGCTGTGTCGTCCCGGGCTAGGGAGTTGAGCGCCCGGACCCGTTGCCCGTTCCGTTGGGCCGGCCGGCACAGCCTTGCTTTGTTTTGTTTAACCGGAGTAAGGCTTGGCCGGCAGGGTGGATCGCAATGAGGCTCCACGCCCTCTAAGCGTTAAGCCTCATTGGACTTGCACACTGAGTGCGCACTGGATGCCGACTGGTTTTGGACTGTCTTCAGGCTGGTTTGGAACAACATCGACACAACTTCCGGCTGGGGCGCGGCTTTCCCGCGGAGTACCGTCCTGACACCACGGCAGGGAGAACAAGCGGGGCGGATCCTCACTTCGCACAGTTTGGATCCGCCGACTTGTTCGGCCCGCAACCCGTCGTTCTTTATGTTCAAGCCGAAGTCCGCGATGAGGAAATCCGCCAGGGCCGGCGGAGTATTCGGGCCATCCTCGGGCTCGCGACGGGGTCTCCGTTTAACTGCGAACCGAAAGAGATTGCCTGCTCTCCGACAATACTCTACCCTGATGTGACAGTTGTCCGGTTGAACAAGACGACATAAAGGCTCACACTCATGAAAGACAAGCCCACCCTGAACCGCCGTCAGTTTCTACGCACCACTGGCCAAACGGCTGCGACGCTCGCGGCCGCTTCCACTTCTGCTCCAGCGATTCTCTCATCCGCATCCCCCGGCAAGACGATTGGCGTGGGCTGCATCGGCCTGGGCACGCGCGGGGGCGACCTCATCAGTTCAGTCGTCGCCGTACCCAACGTCAAGGTGGTGGCGGTTTGCGACGTTTATGGCCCGCACCGCCAGAAAGGTATCGAACGCAGTCGCAACCCCGATGTGAAGGCGTACGTGGACTGCGGTTTGACGACATTGCCCACGCGGCCACGCGGTTCCAGATCATCCCCGAGGAACACAACAAGCGCACGGACCTGCCCAAGGGCTATGACCAGAGCAAGACACCCCTCCAGCCCAATCACCTCGACGACTGGATCAACTGCATCCGGAGCCGAGGGATCCCGAAATGCTCGACGGACGAGGCGTTTGTCGAAACCGCGACGTTCCTGATGTCGCTGGTTTCGTATCAGCAGCGGCGGGTGGTCCGCTGGGACACGGCAAAGGAAGAGATCGTCTGAGGTGATATCCCTGGCACAATCGGAGCAACCATGAGAATCACACCGCTGACTGCTGCAGCCGTTTTCTTCATCACTTGTCTCTGTGCCGCGCAGGAAACCCAGGTCCAGGACGCAGCGGCCCCCAAGGCAGGCAAGGTGATCGCGCGATCCGACGGCCTGCATGGGTACATCGGCTTCGACGCCGATCGCCCACCCGCCAGGTCTGAGTACAGTGCGGGCATGGGCTTCTACTCGGCTGTCTGGCCGCTGATTGACCAGCCGCTCGCCGACTTTCAGATTGGTCTGCCCAGCGCCTGGATCACGCCGGACAACTCAGATAACAAGGACAAGCCGCTTGCTCCGGAAGGCACGCTGGCTCGGACATGGAAAGAGCGCGGCCCCACCTGGGCCAGCGTCTTCCAGACCGTGGAGGGCGGCTTGGGCTACTGGGCGGGAAACCATTTCCGCTACGGCCCGCCAAAGTTCAGCATGAACGCCACGCCGCAGTGTTACGACTACGAGGTGGGTTCACCCGGTTGGTCGTTCTTCTACGACAACGAAGCTCTGCCCGACAATCGACTCGGCATCGCGCAACTGAGTAACCGGCTGCTGATTCCTCCCGATGCCCTGCCGTTTCAGGGGAATCCCAACGGCCAGTTCCTGGGCTACACCTGGATGACCTTGCCCTTCACGGAGCCGACCACGGAAGACCCGCCCACCGGAGACCAGAGTTGGACCTGCTTCTTGAGTGCGGCCAATTTCAAAGGGCCGATTGCGTACTACATTCCGGAAACGTGGAGCAAGGTCGGCAGGTTGTTCAACTATCCCTTCCTGTACGGGCGCGGACTCGACGCTCGGCCGGGCAACATGGGCGGCGGGGCGATGGAAATCAACACGGTGCCACGGTTCGACGCTCCACACGCACACGGAGTCGTCTACTCGAGAATTCCCAGGTTGCAGTTCCCGGTGGACGGCCAGGGCAGGACCCTCCTGGTGCAGGATGTGACCTACTACTCGAAAGCGGCCCTCCACGATGCCTTCAAGGCCTGGCGCAACGGTGGCCCGGCCTGCTCCGGACGGTTCGACGAGAAAGGCGCCTGGAAGTCCACGCTGACGACGCAGACCACGCGTTACGACCAGGCCGGAAAGAAGATCACCGGCGTTGAGCGCGTCTTCGACACCAAGGTGTTCGAGGGCAACGTGTGGGGCCTGGAGTGGTTTGAGAGCAAGATTAGTCCGAAGGGCGTGTTCCCTCAGTACTTCAAACACGCCGGGGAGGGACGAGTCGCGGTGGCAGCCGCGGACGTTCCTGCGGAGACGCAACTGCACACGCAGCAGTTCAAGCTGGCCGGGCCAGGTGCTCCCTACACATCACCGAAAAGCGGCGCCTGGACCCAACCCGGGCCAAAAGCGGGCCCGTTCACGGTGAAGCTCGCGGATGGCTCGGTCGTAACGTATTCGTGGTATCGCTTCATCGATCAGCCATCGTTTCAGCAGTACGGCTGGAGTGCGCAGAAGAAAGCGAAGTTGCAGGCCTTCGTGGAGAAGATCCATGCGAACTGGCTGATTGACCGGGACTATATGGCGCCTCCGAGTCGCGGAACGCTCGTGGCACTCGATCCGGCTTTGCTGGTGACGCCACCCAAGGGCCTGGGGGCGGGGTACGTCCCCATCGTCACGCGTCAAACCGCACAATGATCATGAAGGAGGCCGGGGACTCATGACCGAGAGCCGCTTGCCTACAAGCCGGTTCCGAGCCGACGACCAGCCGATGAAGTGTCGTTGTCGTGTTGGCTCAACCCAAGTGGTGTGGCTGCAATCAAACAACCCGCAAAGGAACCTGGATCATGAACAAGAAAGTCACCCCGTTCGTCCTGCCGCTGGCCGTCGCCCTGGCCGTGCTGGCCGAGCCGGCGTCTGCACAACCGGCCACTGCTGGTGCCCCGCTGAAACAGGCCGGCAAGAGCCCGCTCAAAGTCTTCATTCTGGCCGGGCAGTCCAACATGGAGGGCTACGGCACGGTCACCGGCTTGGACAAGGACGGGAAGGAGTGGAAGGGAACGCTGGCCTACCTGCTGCACGACCCCGCGAAAGCTGCGACGGTCAAGCACCTGCACGACGAACAGCTGGCACGCGTTCCCGAAGCGGTGGCGATTGAGGCCACCAACGATCAGTTTGGTGATCCCGCCCCCAACAAGCGGAAGAAGCTCAAGGTCGAGTACACGGTGGAAGGCAGGCTGCAGGAACGCACCGTGGACGAGGGACAGACGTTGACCCTAGCCGCGAGGCCGGGGCAAGTGGTGATCCGGAGAGCTACCTACGGCGACCTTCCCGAGGGAGCCATGCGCGACGTGACCGAGACAGTGAGGAAGCTCGCGGACTCCCGCCAAGGCGGCGAACGCTGGAAGGTACGCGATGACGTCTGGGTCTGGTTCAACGGCCGCAAAGGTGGGCTGACGGCCGGTTTTGGGGCCGGCACAAACCTGTTCGGACCCGAGCTTCAGTTCGGCCACGTGATGGGAGATGCCCTCGACAACCAGGTGCTCATCATCAAGACGGCGTGGGGCGGGAAGAGTCTCTACACTGATTTCCGCCCGCCCAGTTCGGGCGGCGTGGTCGGGCCGAACTACAAACAAATGTTGGAGACGGTGGCCAAGGTGCTGGCCAATCTGAAGATCGAGTTCCCCGGCTACGATGGCGGCGGTTATGAGCTGTCAGGCCTGGTCTGGTGGCACGGCTGGAACGACGGCTGTGATCCGAAGAACGCCGTGCCGGAGTACGAGAAGAATCTGGTGAACCTGGTCAAGGACCTGCGCCGGGACCTCAAGGCCCCGAAGCTGCCGGTGGTGGTCGGCGAACTGACGGGTCCCTGGGTGAAGGCGGACGGGGAGTGGAACGAACTCCGGAAGGCGCAAGCGGCCGCAGCGGCGCATCCGGAGTTCCGGGGCAATGTCCTGTTCGCGGAAACCCACGAGTTCGTGCGGGAGGAGAAAGATTCACCGGGCGGATGGGCCTGTCACGAATGGAACAATGCAGAGACGTATTTGCTCGTCGGCAATGCCTGTGTCGAAGCCATGATGAAGCTCTTGGGGCTGAGGCGTTCGTCGCCGGCAACCGCCTCGGACGGCATGATCCGCATCTTCAACGGCAAGGATCTTGCCGGCTGGGAAGGCGCGCCCGGCTGGTGGAAGGTGGAGGATGGAGCGCTGACTGCCCAAAGCACACCGGACAAACCGTGCACAGACTGCAACTACCTTATCTGGAAAGGCGACCAGCCGTCCGACTTTGAACTGACCTGCGATTTCAAACTGAGCACCTCCGCGAATTCCGGCGTCCAGATCCGTTCCGAAAGCCGGCCCAACTGGGACACCTATGGCTACCAGGCCGACATGAGCGGCGACGGCGGCCTGGTGGGGTATGTCTATCATCACAAGCGCGGGCTGATCGCGGAGCGCGGCGAGAAAGTGACCATCGCTGCCGATGGCAAGAAGGAAGTCCAGAAGATCGGAGATGCCGCCGAGCTTCTGAAGACGTTCAAAAAAGAGGAGTGGAACCAATATCGAATCATCTGTCGCGGCTCGGAGATCACGCTCTATGTCAATGGCGTTCTGATGTGCCAGATCACCGACAATGACGCAGGTACCGCCGTCAAGAGCGGAATCATCGCGCTGCAGATGCACCCCGGACCACCGATGAAAGTGCAGTTCAAGAACATTGATCTGAAAGAGTTGAAATAGCGCGGGATGAAGGCAAGGATGAGGTTGGCACACTTGAGCCAACGGACACGGGTGTGGCTTATGGCACCGCGGTGTACCCTTATCGCTAACCGGAGAGCCGGCCGAAGTCATTGTCAAAGGGACAAGGCACATGGATGGCTGCTCCGAGGCGCGACTTCTCTGCGAGTGGATTGCGGCCGAAGTCCCCAAGGCTGATCAGGCCCTGGCTCAGGCCCAGGGGCCAAGAGGGTCGAAGCCTGGCAACATGGAGCGCTGGCGCGCGCCGACGGGCGTCTCTGGTCAGGCCTTCCTCCGGTGGCAGACGAGATGCCCCCCGCGACGGCAGCAGGAGGCCGCGATCTTTTCGTCTGACGCCCGGCTCACACATACGGCAGTCATGCTCAGCATCTCGTGATTCGGCACATTCAAATACTCCAGCCCCCGCCCCTTCCTCATGTTCCCAGCAAACCCCTTCCCCACCTTCGCCTTTGGTGAGATCTTCGACACCGTGCTGCCTGACTTCGTCCTGGTCTTCGCGTTCTTTGCTGGCAACAAACACCAAGGACGTCGACGTTGTCGCGGTCTGTGACGTGGCTGCGGGGCAGGCGAAGAACGCCCGGGACATCCTGGTCAGGGCTGGCCGGCCGGTTCCCGAAGATGACGGAGAGAAGGGCCCGACCGATTACCGCCGGATGCTCGATCGCAAAGACCTCGACGCCGTCATCATCGCGACGCCCATCTCCGATCACGCGACTATGTCGATCGATGCCCTCCGGGCCGGAAAGGCTGTACTCAGCGAAGTGTCCGCCGCAGTCACGATGGACGACTGCTGGGCGCTCGTCCGCGCGGTCGAGGAGACCGGCAAGCTCTACATGATGGCGGAGAACGTCTGCTACTTCCGCGAGTGCATGCTGATCCTCAACATGGTCCAGCAGGGTCTCTTCGGCGGCGGTTTTCCATACGGCGAGTGCGGCTACGTGCATGACTGCCGTTCCCTGCTCTTCAATCTGGACGGCTCGCTCACATGGCGAGGCGGTATGCTGTATCGCGACAGCACGGGCATAGCCCACACGCAGTCTCGCGTCCGATTCTGTGAGGCCCGAAGAGAGCAGAGGTGCCCGCATGCCCCAGAGCCAAGTGCCCGAACTCCAGCCGGACACCAGGAAGCTCGCCAGTCACATCGCCATGGTGATCCGGAACGCGATGGAGGACTTCCATCATGAGCACCTGACCGACGCCCAGATGAAGCAGCTCAACCCGATCATCCGAAACGTCGTCTGCACCGCGCTTCATGCCTTCGAGAACTGCGAGCACTCACGCCATGCGAGGGAGTTCATGGATTTCAACTTCATGTTGATCCCCAAGTACTGGGAGAAGCCTGAACTCCTGCGGGATTATCTGCGCCTCTGGGAAGCAAGCCCAGGGGTTTCCTGAAAATGACACAATACTCATGCCGAATCGGCACATCCCCAATCAGGCGAGCAGGGAGCAAGGTCGCACGATCGTACCGAAGGGGGCGGGGAAGGTCTGGAACCGGCCGCGGGCGGGGATTCCCGCTGGTTGCGTTCAGCGATCCTGCGCCGCGCGCTCCCTCTTCAGCTGAACGCGGGCGACTCTCCAGTACCCTTCCACTGTCGCGCGACCCACGCCCACTGACGCCGCTACCTCCTCCGCCCCGATGCACCAGATAACCCGCATTCTGACCACCTCCGCTTCGAGGGCATTCATAAGCGCCATCCGGCCGAGCCCGTCCAACAATCACGCCAGGCTAAAGCTGAACGTGACGAACGAGGTGAGTCGGTCACTTGAAGGTGAGGCGCAGGAATTTGACCTCGTGCGCGGCAAAGGACAGGGATCGGCAGTCCGGCTCGATGACCTCCTCGAGCACGCTCACCTCGTCGGCCGAGCGGAGATGCGGCGTGAACGGCTGATCGGCCACATCGAACGTGGCAGGCTGGCCCTCGATCTCGCGCCACTGGAGGATGATGCCTGGACCGTGCCAGGCGGGGCGAGCCTCGGCGAGCAGTAGGTTCGGGGTCCTGCATCGCAGGAGGGAGACGGGTGATGCCGGCCGCGGGCCCGTGGCCTGGGCGCGGCCGCTGCCAGGCGGCAACACGCGGGCGACAAGGGGTACGCGCGAGCCCCAGCCGAAGCGCGTGGCCGTCGCGTTGGACGGGTCGGCGGCCGACGTCAGGTAATAGCTCCACTTGAACTGGCCTTCCTGTGTGGCATTAAAGTTGGTGTACCAGTAGTTGTTCATGACCCAGGAGTAAATGAACGGTTTTGCGACCTGAGCTGTGTCTTGCCACTTTCCGCAGTTGAGGTCGCCGAACTGCACCAGGGGGATCTCAGTGCTACCCCAGATGATCTGGCCGTCGCGGCCGCGCAGCGCGGCGAAGTCCTGAACGGTCTGCCAATCGGACGAGGAATGGTGGATCTGGTTCTCGCCCGGGGTCACCATGCCGCCCTGCGCCTCGTAGACGAGCTTGCCGCCGGCCCACTGGAACGGGAACGCCACATACACGCCCCCGCTCTTCCGGACGGGCAGCTTGCGGGCGTCGAAGCAGAGCTCGACGCGCTTCTGAGTTTCGTAGAGGCGGATTTCAATCCCGACGCTGTTAGGCTCGAAGCCATCGAGGTTCGCCCGAAGAGCGATGCTCCTGTAGACCGGTCCTCCCGACCCGGGTTGGAGTGACACGTCGCGGATAGAGGTCCGCCGAAACGCGTCCTTGCGAAACTCCCGGCCCCCGCCCTCGATACTTTCATAGATGAGTTGCCCCAGCCGCCAGGGGCTGTGCTTCTCCATCAGCTCGCGGCCAAGCTCCTTGTCAAACAAGCCGTCGACTGCTCCGGCCGAGGGATCGAGCGTGAGGCGGTACCAAGCATTCTCCAGCGTTCGCCCGGCGGGATCAAACAGTACGAGTGGGGTCCACGTCCCCGCCCGTTCGATGCGATAGCTCCTGCATCCCAGGGGGGGAACGTCCTTGGCCCAGACGTGCCAGAAGGTCCCCTCCGGCCGTTCGTAGACAGGCTGGGCAACGAGTTCTTCCTTCGTCTCCTCGTCGATGAACCTGCCCTTGACTCCACGCCCGAGCAGCTCGTGCTCGATCAGGACAGTCACCATCCCCGAGCGTGTCCAGTTGAGGGTGTTAAACACCGTCAGGCGAGGCTGATGGTCCTGCAAGGTGAGGTGCTGAACCGCGCCGATGGCCTCCTCCCGCAGCAGAGCTGCCAGCTTGACGCCTTCCCATGCGTACGAGCCTTTCTGGCCCCATTGCACCACGGTGCTTTCAACGGTGGGGTCTTCCACGCTTTGTGATGATCCGAAAGTGTGCTCGTCATAAAAGGTGATGGCGTCGTGGACGGCCATAGCCCGTGCGACCGTGCCGCGCCCGAGCGGTTCACCGGTCAAAGACGCGACCGCGAACAGCCCCTGCGTGGCCAGCATGTCCGCATGGGCTCGGCGCGAGGCGGCAGTCTCCCTGGCAGCCGATCCGAAGCCGTCGGTCCACCAGTCGGGCCATGCCTGCCGGTAGACGGGCAGTTTGTCTGGCTCCTGCGTGGCGAGGTAGTCCATGAACTCACTGGCGGTGGCGCTCCGCAGCTTGGGGCGGGAGTACTTGAGGTTCCATGCTCTTATGAGATTGCACTCGCTGATGGCCGGCGGAGAGTTGTCCGTGAAGTAACCGGAGAACTGCAGTGGAATTCGATCGAACGGGTAACCCACGCACTCAAGCTCACCGAGGTACTTCATCAGGCTGCCCTCGAAGACCCCCAGCTTCCCGTCGCCGATCTTGAGGAGGTTGCCCTCGTGGTAGTGATCCGGGCGGAAGGCGAGGATGCGCCGCCCAGCAGGGGACTCCCACCAGAACGCGGTCGGGTAGTCGAAGGGGAGCAGGGAGCGCGTCGCGTTGATGCCCATGGTCAGGTACTTGATGCCGGCATCGGGGCAGTAGTCAGCGAGGCACCATGCGGCGCCATTGACGTCGTTCTGCATGGCAAGCCGGACGGCAATACCCGCATCCTTGATGCCGCGGACGGGCTGCAGAGAAGCGGCCAGGCTGCCTTCGGTAGCGATCTCGGACATGTTCACGAACATGCCAGTCACTTCGATTCGACCCTCGGCTATTCGCCTCTTGAAACGCTCGATCTGTTGCGCCGGCCGGCGGGCCAAATACTCGCGCACGGTCCAGGACACCTCGCACGTCCAGCGGAACTTCGCGTCGTCCGGGTAATCGTCCGTGGCGTCGCAGCAGTCCAGGGCGCTGTCGATGAAACGGAGGTGCTCGGCGAGCATTTCCGACTGCGGCCGCGTGTAGCCGATGTCCGTGTGGGTGTGTTGGACAAGGTACACCAGCCAGGGACGGGGGGCTGCGACCGGCACTTCCGTGAACTCGCGCCGCATGGTGGACGATCGCAGTTCGATGGCTGCCGGCCCGCCCCGAGTGATGGGCGGGATGGTGATTGGAACTTGGGCCTCCCCGACGGGCAGGTCGCCGACGTGGACAGTCCAGGGCTGCGCCCAGCATTTCAAGGCGATGCGGCAGGTGACGTTCTTCAGCCCACCCGAAACGACCTTGAGGGTGGCGGACTCCTGACCAGGATCCGGCATATTCGGGCAGAGGAGGGCCGGCACCAGCCTGACGGAGAGGACCCGGCCGCCGATAGGCTCGTTGACTCTAACAGTCGAATTCACTCCTGACAGTGGGGAGCCGTCGGGCCGGCGGAAAAGGACCAGCAGGCCCCAGTCGCCCCCGCCCTGGTCGACTTTGACGAGCAACCGGTTGGGCCCCTTCTGCAAGGTGATGGGCATCTGGTCCTCGCCAGAATCGATCGTTCGGCCAAGATGATGATCATGTACCAGTCGGCCATTGAGCCAGACCCGCACGCCGTCATTGCTGCGGATCGTGAGTAGTGCTGACTCGGTGGCATCGGCGTCAAGGTGGCAGAACGCGTAGGCAACGCCGCCCGTTTCGGGGCCGGTGGCCAGTAGCTCGCGGTAGTCGAGTAGCCCCGAAAGCTTGCTGAACACCGCCCTCCAAACGACGGGCTGATCCTGCCCAACGGCGATTCTGCCACCCTCGGAGGGCGAAACCTCGGCTTCCCCGCCTTGCTCTTTGAGATAGTCCGTGAAGTAGCCAAAGCAGGCTTGGCCGTGGTCGGTGACGCGGGCGTTGGGGAACGGCCCGGCGATCACCCAGACCGGAATGGTGCCATTCTCGCGGAGCGGAAACGATTCCGAGGTGTTGCCCCAGCAGGGCATACTGGCGACGAGGAGTGGGATAACGCTCCAGCGAAGCATGGACAGATCTCCGATCTCTGGCATCGCGCGTAGCCAGATCAATCGAGGTCAGGTCGTCAGCAGCATCATGGGATAGTGTCAGATGCTGCGAGAACCGACGTTTCCCATGTGACCTCGACTGGCTACGCTGCCGGGCCGTGGTCGGCCATTGTACAGCGTCTCCACCATCTGTCGCGTCTGCCCGTTTTCTGGCATGGTTCTGGGCGTTGGGCGCATCTCTGGCGAAGGGGAAAGGCGTGTTGAATGCCAAGCCGCGCGGGTCGGCCAACCCCACAAATATCAACCTAGATATCGTCTCTGTAGCATCAATACCGGGCCACTTGGCATCGGTTCCGGTTTTCGTGGAGTGACCGGGTGGTTTGGGTTCGTCCGATCGTCTGGGCCTCCCGCTGCATGTCGGCGGCGATGCGTCGGCTGATC
>JAGNEZ010000046.1 GCA_018003015.1 Phycisphaerae bacterium
CAGCCTCCTGAAGCGTCACGCGTCGAAGGATAGCATCAAGTGCAAGAGCCGCATCGCGGGCTGGAACAACCAGTTCCTCATGCAAGTGATTACCGGAACAGGAGTTTAATGTGCGCTGGCCCTGGGGTCGGCCGCGGCGCAGTACACTCGCAGGAGTGGGAAGATGTGCTCCAGCCGCGTGATTCTCATCGTTCTTGCTCTGGTCATAATCTCGCCGATGATGGCGGGCAGTTCCCCGGGCGGGTGCAATGGTGTTGTGCCGATCGGCGCGGATGGCGCTTCGGGTACGCTCAAGGTCTTGATCACCGACAAGCCCTTCCCCTTCGAGTATGTCGAGCAGGCGATAGTCACGGTCACGCGTGTGGAGGTGCGACCGGCCGGCAATGCCGGCGAGGACGAGGACGCGAGCGGTGAAGAGGATGAGGCGGGTGGCGGATTCGTCACCGTGTTCGAGTCGGCGAGTGGCAGGAGCTTCGATCTTCTCAGCCTGCAGAACGGCCGTGTCGATGTTCTGGCCGAGGCCAGGCTGGCGCCCGGTCAGTACTCGCAGATCCGGGTGACGGTCGTGGAGGGTGAGATTCGCCTCCGTGACGGGCGCGTTTTCGCACTTGACGTTCCCAGTGGTGAGCAGACAGGCATCAAGTTGCGCTGTGTTTTCGCGATCGAGGCCGGCGAGGAAGTCGCTCTTCTGCTGGACGTGGATCTGAGCCGGGCTTTCTCGCCGGTTCCGGGCGGGGCAGTGAAGCACCCGGCCGAGATCGTCGGGTTCCGGTTCACTCCGTCGCTAGCCTGCCGCGTGGTTTGCCTCGATCAGGCGGCCAGCATCTCCGGCTGCGTCGAAGATCCAAACGGTTTTCCAATCCCAGCAGTCGCTGTTACCGTTTTTGACCAGGATGTCGAGGTCTCCAGCTCGGTCACCGATGAGGATGGGACGTTTACCCTGGTCGGACTACCCGCGGGCACCTACCGCCTGGAGTTCACGGCCGACGGATATGAGGACACCGAAGTCGGTTCCGTGTCGGTGCAGGCGGGCCAGGCGACCGAGGCCGAGAGCGTGACCCTGCAGCCCATGTCGAGCGTTGCCCCAACCGCTGCACGGACGCTAGCCGGCGGCTTGCTCGGTGAGGTCAATCATGCTCTGCACGCGCCGGTCACGCTCCACGGCACGTTCTTCTCCACCGAGTACCACAGTGGGACGGCGAGTGATGCTCAGACGGTGGTTGACGACGTTTTTCTGCCACGGCGGACGGTGTGGGATCGGAACACGGTCTGGTGGGTGATGGTCGGCGGCTTCATCAACGGCCAGTATCTGACCGTGGATCTGGGCGGACCGCGGCCGATCGACAGCTTCGTGGTTCAAGCCAACAGCACGGAATCTCACGTGCTTTCCTACTGGGATCTCGACGTGGAGGCGTGGGTGGTCGCCTGGAGCGTTCCCCGAGGAGACGTCTACGCGTACGGGATGGAATCTCGCCCCGATCCTCGCGACACGACCGGGCGCTACGTGCTGCCGAGCCCGATAGTGACTGACCGACTGAAGTTCTCGGGGGCGGCGACCAGCGGCACGCATCTGTACTCGGTCTCGGAGATCCAGGCGTTCGGGCCGGCTCTGAGTTCGCCGCCCGTGGCCAACGCAGGCGGGCCCTATGCCGTTCGTGACACCTCGTGGGATGGGGCCGTGGTCGTGCTGAACGGCAGCGGATCTCACGATCCCGACGGCGACTCGCTCCTCTACTCATGGCGGATCGGGGAGCAGGAGATTGGCGCCGCGGCCCAGCTGTCGTGGTCCTTCCCGATCGGATCCACACAGGTGTCCCTGACCGTCACCGATCCTGCAGGCCTGAGCGACACGGCCACGACGGCCGTCACCGTCAGCGTGGATGAGGTTCGCATCGACATCAAGCCGGGTGAGGAGCCCAACAACATCAATCTCAAGTCCAAGGGTAGCCTGCCGGTGGCGTTTCTCACCGACGAGGGGTTCGATGCGGCGACGATCGACCCTGTCACCGTGAGCTGCGACGGCGGGCTCTTCAGCGGATTCGTCAAGATGCGTGGCAAGGGCGGGCTGACACCCATGGCGAGCATGGAGGATGTTGACGCCGACGGCGATGCCGACCTGGTTGTGCACCTGGAGACGAGCACCTTGCCCTTGGATGGCGGCACCACGGAATGCACCCTTGGTGCGCTCACGTGGGATGGCTTCCTGGTCCGTGGCCGTGACAGCGTTCGCATGGTGCCTTGACCTTCGCCCTGGGGAGCACGCCTACTTCGGGCTGCGCCGCGGTGGTGGCTGGCGGTCCGGGGGGCGGGATGCGGGGGTCCGGGATGCCCCTGAGAGTGGAGGCTCGCAGGAGGTTGGAGCGGGTTTGGACCAAAGCCTCCCTGTCTGCTACAATACGCCAGGCTGCCGCGGGTACCCTTGCCGTGAGACCGCTGCTAATCAGGAGAATGTGAAGATGAGTAACCAACGCCTGGTAGGAAATTGGCTGCCGTTCGTGCTCTGTACCGTGGTGGTGGGCAGCCTGGGCGCGGACTGTGCCAGTCTGATTCCGGACACCACCAACACCGACCCGGTCACCGTTGAACTGGTCAATTACGGGGCTTACTCACTGGACCCCCGCTTGTACGTATCGCCCAGTCAGAGCATCGGATATGACGGCGAGTTGCTCGCCAGCGTCAATCATGTGGCCGTCACCCCAGCCGTCGCGGCGGGAGAGACGGTGACGCTGGTTTTCAACTGCGCCGACATCGGCACCATCACGACTGATCACGCCGATCTATATCTGACGGCCAGCACGACCAAGGCCAGTGACAATGGTCCCTGGCTCGTGCAGGATCAAGTTTTTTCGTGCGGCGATACGATTACCTTCATCTACATCGATGATTCCGTGGCCGGCTTCTACACCCGCGTCGAGGTGAACGATACGTTCCTCGAGGATTGACCCGGGTGAATGAAGGTCGGGTCTGGCCTGCCCGCTCAGGTCAGCATGTGAAGCCCCAAGCCGCTCCGCAAGCGGTTGGTCTGTGCCCAGAGCTTGTCATCCTGCTTGAGGAAACGCACGAGTTGTCCAGTTGAGATGGCCAGCCGTTCGGCCGCGTCGCCCACACTGCCGCGGCAAGCGAGGATCAGGTCCAGGAGGTACTGGATGACAAGGAAGTAGTCCTCGTGCCGTGGGCTGATACGCAGGCCGGGGTTTTGCTGGAGCACACTGGCCAGAAATGGTGGTGGGCCTGCCTGCTGATCGATGGGATTTCGTTGGGTGAGGGCCAAAGCCTCGCGCAGTCGTTTCACTGCTCTGGTCCGATTCTCATGTTGGGAGCGGCTCTCCGTGGCGGTGACGATGAGGTTAGTCGGCTGGTGGCGGACTCGGACGGCGGACGAGGTCTTGTTGCGTTTCTGTCCCCCCGGCCCGCTGGCCCGAAAGGTGTCGATTTCGCACTGGGCGAGCAGTTGGTGATCGGCCAGGAGGAGCCAGGCCCGCCCGGGAAGGGGGAGGGCAGGCTCAGGGGTGTTGTTGTCCGGGGGCTTCACGGTCGATGCCTCGCTTGAGACGCGGAGGATTATACCAGGCCGCGACAAATTGTCCGGAAAAAGTGGTCTAGCCCCGAAAAATGGTGTAAACTGTATGGACAGATCGCGTGTATAACCTTATAGTAGAACAGGTCAGCGGAGGTGTTTTGGGCGTTTATGTCTACCGTCGCGTGCGGTTGTCGCCTGGGATACCGATGGACATTGAAAGCACCTGTCTCGGATCGTGATCCTGTATCAGTCGCTGCTCGAGATGTGAGTTCGGCGACGGTGTAATGAGCCATTCCCTTTCGCCCGCGCTCTCCGCGACTCTAACCTCCCCTAAGCGCGGGCGTTTTTTTGCGCTTTTGGAGCAGAGCGCGGAAACTGCGCCCCAAAGCGCAACTTTAGCTTCAGAAAGAGTTTAAAGGAATCTCTGGTGCTCGGTCGATAAGACCATCCGCCAGTTCATCCCCTGGTCTGTATGGAATGAAGGAAGGTGCCTTTCGAGGCGGGTTGTACCTATGACCAAACGCGAACTGATTGACCAGATCCGCATGCTCAATCCGACTGCCCGCTCTGAGTTTCTTGCCGACTTCGAGGAGCAGGATTTGCGGGCTTATCTTGAGCAGCTCCGGGAGCTAGCTCGGGAGCGTTCCTGGCGGTTGGAGCGAGCTGAGATGGAGCCGGCTCTGGTGGCCTGATAGGGTGTCTGGCCCCGCCCGGAGGTCCGATATCTAGGGTCGACCCTGCCGGGAGACCCCATATGGACCCCCCTTATAAGACGCGTTTCCGTCCGGAAACCCGATTCTCTCAAGAATGCGGTAGGCTCAGGTCGATAACAGGGATAGTGCGAAAGCAGTGCGAGAGCGGGCCGATGGACCGGCCCTTCTGACCGTCCTGGTGGTAGATTCACCCGTATACCGATTCGGAGCTTCACGGATGATGCCCGATTGGGAGAGTGAAGGCTCTCTGCGCTTCCAGGACGTCGAAGGGCGACGAACGGCCGGTCGGCGTGTAGTTGCGGTAGGATAGGGCCGGTTGCCAGGCTGCTGGTAGTTGGAAACGCTGGCGAGGCAGGGACCGGGCGGGTGATTCACTATGAACGACATTAGTTCACTTCAGGGCAACGGGCGGCTGGCAGGCGTTCCTCCCAGCGGCGCCACGCGATCGGATCGGCCGTCGGGGACTGCGGAAGCGCCCGAGACTTACGCCGAGCCGGTGGATCAGGTTGAGATCTCGGCGATGGGGCAGATGCTCAGCAGCCTGGACGGCGAGGTGGGCATCCGGACCGAGAAAGTGGCTCAGGTTCGCCAACAGATCGCTGATGGAACGTATCTGACCGAGGAGAAGCTCTCGATTGCCGCGAGCCGGCTGATGGAGGCGTTGCTGTCCTCACAAGTGGCCTAGGAGCCACGGTATTCATTCCGAGTTAAGGGGCATGAGCCCCGGCGTAGTCTTCTGACGAGCCCGCGACTGTTGGATCGGTCGCGGGCTTGTGTTTTCCTGGTGTCATCGATCAGGTGGTCTCTTGGGATACGGGGTGACGCTGGTGGCCGTGGCCTTGCGGTACGTGGTTGCGTGTTGCTCTTGCGGGCGAAGAAGGGTACGCTAATGGGTTGGAATCCCGGCCCTGGGGTCGGGACGCATGGACTTTTTTACGTCATCCTGCCCCCATGCAAAGGAGATAGCAATGGCCAACGGTACGACGCGTCGTGACTTCCTCCGGCACACCACCTACGCCGGAGCGGGAATTTGGATTCTGGGTGGCGGTGCCGTCCAGGCGCTGCAGATGGGTGCCAAGCCTCGCAAAGTGTCGGCGAACGAGAAACTCAACGTAGCTGGCATCGGGGCTGGCGGCAAGGGTGGCGGTGATATCTCCAACGCGGGGAGAAGGGACAACATCGTTGCGGTTTGCGACGTGGACAAGCGTCAGGCCGCGGGGATCATGAAGAATCATCCCAAGGCGAAGTTCTACCAGGACTTCCGCAAGATGCTGGACGAAATGCACAAGGAGATCGATGCGGTGACCGTGTCGACCCCTGACCACCAGCATGCCGTGGCCGCGATGATGGCGATGAAGATGGGCAAGCACGTCTATTGCCAGAAGCCGCTGTGCCACGACGTCCACGAAGCCCGAGCCCTGACCGAAGCCGCCAAGAAGTACGGCGTGGTGACCCAGATGGGCAACCAGGGCACCTCTGAGCCCGGCCTGCGGACTGCGGTTGAGGTGATCTGGTCGGGGGCCATTGGCAAGATCAAGGAGGTGCACGTCTGGACCAATCGGCCGGTCTGGCCGCAGGGCCAGAAGCGGAAGGCCAAGACGGATCCGGTGCCCGCGGAGCTGGACTGGGATCTATGGCTGGGGACCGCACCGGAACGGCCCTATGTCGATGGGGCCTATCACACCTTTAACTGGCGCGGCTGGTGGGATTTCGGCACCGGTGCGCTGGGCGACATGGCCTGCCACACCGCGAACATGGCGTTCATGGCCTGCAAGCTTGGGTATCCGACGAGCGTCATCGCTGAGGTTTCGGATGATTTCAACGATGATTCGTATCCGACCTGGAGCATCATTCGCTACGAGTTCCCGGCCCGCGGCGATTTGCCCGCGCTGAAGTGGAACTGGTACGATGGCGGCAACAACAAGCCGCCCAAGGCTTTGGACGAAATCAAGCGATATGCGCAGGGTCTCAAGCTGTCGGACAGCGGCTCCTTACTGGTGGGCGAGAAGGGCACTTTGTTCTCGCCGAACGACTACGGCGCGGACTTCCAGCTCCTGCCCAAGAAGGATTTTGAAGGCTACAAGCCACCGACGCCCACGCTGCCGCGTCTCAAGAACGAGAAGAAAGACGGGACAATCGAGATTGTGGGCGGCGATGAATGGCACAACAAGGAATGGACCGACGCCTGCAAGGGTAAGGGCAAGACCTTGTCCAACTTCGGTTATGCCGGTCCGCTGACCGAGACGGTTGTTCTCGGATGCGTGGCGATGCGGTTCCACGGCCAGAAGCTCGAGTGGGACGGCCCGAACATGAAGGTGACCAACATCGCCGAGGCGAACAAGTTCCTGAAGCGTGAGTATCGCGCGGGCTGGGAACTGTAAGCGACGGACGATACTCCGGCCGCCAGCGAGCGGGCCCTCTGCCGGGGCAAGGGGCGAGCCCCCGTCAGAAACCCGTGTTCCCGCGAGCGGTCCTGCCTGCCGGCGCCGGACGGACGACAGCGACAGAGGGACGGGTACCATGATGGTGCCTGTCCCTCTGTCTGTCGGTGTGCAGGAAGGGGTATCCGGTGGTCTGTGTGGCCGGGCTTCCCCGCGGTTGCACGAGCAGGGGGTGTGATGGCCCAGACGGCTGATCGTGCATGCGACATTTCCGGCGTTACCGCTGCAGGCCAGCCATGGCTTGCGGTCGTTGTGCTCGTTGTCACGGTTGCCCTGTGGAGTCTGGGCGGGCCGCTGATCAAGCTACTCAGCGGGGTCGGCGGGCACGTGGAGAGCACGTCCGGGGCGGCCATTGCGGTTTCCCGGTCGATGATTGGCGGCTTGCTGCTGCTGCCCATGGCCTGGCGGCGCCGCGATACCCTTCGGCATGGCTCGCGCGTCTGGATGGCGGCTTGCGTGGTGGCGTTTGCCGTCATGACCGTCTGCTTCGTGGTGGCCACCGCCCGGACGGCGGCCGCCAACGCGATCATTCTGCAGAACACCTCAGCGGTCTGGGTCTTCTTGCTCTCCGCCCTGTTCCTGCACGAACGACCGACCTTGGGCGAGTCGGCCGCGCTTCTGCTGGCCATGGGTGGCGTGGTGGTCATCGTCGTCGGCCACGGATCCGCGGACCTGTCCAGTCTTCTGATCGCCCTGATCAGCGGCTGGGGCTACGGGACGCTGACGGTGATGATGCGTGGTTTGCGACGGGTAGATTCGGCGGTCGTGGTGTGCATCAACTGCCTGGGCTCCGCTCTGCTCTTGAGTCCGATGCTAATCTGGTCCGGTGGTCTGCCCACCGGCGCGGCAACGATCGGTCTGCTCGTCATGCTCAGCGTCTTTCAGTTCACCGGCCCCTACGTCCTGTTTTCGTGGGCACTCAAGCACATACAAGCCCATCGGGCAGCCTTGATCGTGCTCCTTGAAACGGTTCTGAACCCCATCTTCACTTACCTCATCGTTGGCGAGCAGGTGCCGAAACCCACACTTGTTGGCGGGCCCCTGATCATTTTGAGCGTGGCGGTCTCCATACTCATCGCGAAACGGAAGGAAAGCAATGAGTGGCAAGAGGAGTGCCGGGCTCCGCGGCCGTAGCACAGCGATGACGTGTCGACTTGCGTTCCCTTGGCCGCGCGTGCGAATCGGCGCTTGCCTAAGCCTTACCGCAGTGTCTTGAGGTACTTTTGATAATCCTTATAGAGCTTCACGCTCGCGGGGCCGCCCGGCTGGCGTGACATTTCTGGGCCGCTCATCATGCCGGGGAACTCATAATGGAGGATCTTCTCGAAATTGGGGAACCGGGTGAAATCGCTGATCAGACCGTCGATCGGCCGGGGGACCAGTGCGCCGCTCTTGGCGAAGTCGAAACTCTCCACGTCCATCCAGAGATGGCAGCCGGCCTCGTCGCAAAGTGACTGCATGAGAGTGGCGGCCTCCTCGCCCCGCAGATCGTTGGGCGGCATGCGGTGGTAGCCGAAGGGACAGAGAATGTCCACGTTAGCAAGCAACTTCTTGTAGGCCTCCTCGGCCCCGCGCAGATTGAAGCAGTTAGGCGCCAGCATCACCGGCTTGTCCGGTGCCAGCCGGCGCACGTAGGGCGTGAACTCGCGGAAGAAGCCGGCGATTTCGTCGCGTTCCTCGGCGTCGCCCAGGCCGCCCTCTTTCTCCGCGCTGACGTACCAGCCGTAGAACGACGGATGATGGCCGTAGCGCTGCCATAGCTCGTCGGCCACCTGTTTGCACCATCGCAGGGCGCCCGGCGTGAAGTCGAAGAAGGCATAGCAGCCCACACCGGGCATGACCTGCATCCCCAAGCGGTCGGCCTGGGAGAGGATTGCCTCCAAGGGGTCCGGCGAGGCAATCGGCATGCGTCCGGGGAACAGCCGCGAGGGATAGTAGGCCTTTCCCTGGTAACCCTCGGTTTCGATCTTGTGCTTGCCCCGGTGCGTGAAGTTCTGGAACATCATGGTGATGACCAGGATGTTCTGATCGACGTCGTGCATGGCCCAGACCATCTCGCGCCACTGGTCGTCGGTCATCTTGCCGAGTTCGCTGGTGAAGGCGGCCCCGGTCTGGGGGTCGTGGTGATAGATGTCTACCCAGGCCCCGCCCAACCGGCGCGTCGACCGCTGCCCGGTAGCCAGGATCTCCAGCGGGCACTCATCTCGGAGCGTCTGATCGCCGGCCTTGGCCACGAGCAGAATGCGATGCCTTCCGGCCCGTTCCCTGGTCGGCCATCGCAGCCGGAGGCCTTTGGCCTCGCCCGGGGCCGCCTCCGACCGTGCTTGGTGTAGCAGTGCCCCCGGCTCCTCCCGGTCGAGGTAGACGGCCACATCGTACGTGCGTGGTTCGCTCGTCAGGTTCCGCACGGCTCCACGCACGTCCAGCGTGATTCGGTCGGTCACCGGCGAAGGCGGGATGACCGTCAGGGCGATGGCCGGTGGCGAGGTTGAATCGGCGGCCCCGTACGCGAAAACATGCATCACGACGAGAAGCGGCAAGCTGAGCGTCATGACATGCCTCATTCAAGGTGTGGCATCTGATTTACGCCGGGCTACGCACTCGGCGGGTGCGCTGGCATTGTATCGCCGTCTCCCGTCGCAACCAGCTTGGTTTCAGTTCGCCTCGTCTGGATCAACCGTAGGCGCCAATGACCTTGTTTGCCGCTGGCGAACGCTGCCACGGATGATCCGTCCGAATGCAAGCGCTACGTGCCGGCGCGACTGTGTGGCGGGCGTCGGCCGAGACTTGCGCCCGGGCGAGAGGGCGGTAGTGCTCCACGCTGGCATGAGTAGTCGGACGGCGTGTATCATCCGGCGAAACGCCGTTTGGTGCGGCGACGGTCTTGTGCATTCGAAGGCCGTAGGATCCATGCTCAGGTGCGGTCTGTTGAGTTCCGCTGTTCTGGTCGTGTGTTCGGGAACGCGTCTCGCGCAGATCGACCGTTTCGGTTGCCTCGACGGATTCATCCTGCCACATCGATATGCCCCGGGCAAAAACAGTTCCGTCGTTCAACATATCCCGCAGGGGCAGAAGGCGACGCTGCTGGAGCTGACCGGTGGCGGTTCCGTGCGGCACATCGGGTCCACCTGGCGGGTCGAGCCCGGGCAGGATGCAACGAAAGCCAGACAGGTGCTGATTCGGGTCTACCTGAACGGCGAGTCGCAGCCGGCCATTGAGGGTTCGCTGGATGAGTTGTTTCGGGCGGCGGAGGCGGTCCGCGCCAAGGGCGAGCCGCTGCCCCGTTGGGGCAGGGTGACTCCCTGGTAGACGAGGTCACGGGACGGTTTTGAACGGAATACTCCTCCGATTTGTCGATCCTTCGTTCGCGTGGTGCGAGGCTCACTGCGAGAGAATGTATTCCTCCAGATCCCACAACTGCTGGTCGGTGAGGTTGGTCGTGCGGCCATGGCGATTGTTGGGATTGCAGGTCTTGAGGACGTCGAACAGCGTGGCCGCTCGGCCGTCGTGCAGGTAGGGGGCGGTGCGCCAACATTCGAGCAGAGTGGGGGTGTCCAGGAGCTTGTCCTGATCCGCACTCGTTCCCGTTCCGACATCGTAGCTCTTCAGGTCGGTTGACTGCGGGCCGGAATGGCAGGCTGCGCAGCCGGTGTCCGCGAAGAGCTTCTCACCCCGTTTGGCGGCGTCGGACCATTCGCCTTGATGCCGGTATGGGCTTGCGACCGGGGCGAGCGATTTGAGGTACTCGTCGATGGCCCGGGCGTCGTCCTCGGAGCAGTGGGCGAACTGAATGAACCGCAGGCCGGATCGCACTGCCATTTCGGCCGTCTCGCGGACTGCCAGGCTCATGACGGGCGGCGTTCGGTGAGACGCGAGCAGGCTCCTGGTGTTCTTCGGGTTGCCCAGCCCATCGTTGGTGAGGTCCCAGTTCAGACCGTCGGCTCGGGCGTCGGGATGACAACTCGCGCAGCTCTGCCATTGCTGGAGACACAGGCCGGCGTCGTTGAACAGGAGTTCACCCCGGCGGATGGTGTTCGGTGTGGCCGTTGGCCCCAGGGTGGTGATTCGACCGCCGGTGATCGTCGGCGAGGCCAGGTCGATCGTCTCCAGGTTGTCGCTGAAGTAGCCGGTGACGTGCAGGGTCGAACCGGCGATGGCGAGGCCGCGGGGGCCGTGGATTCCCAAGGCTCTTCGCGTGCGCAGCGTGCCGAGGAAAGCCAGCGTGTTGGGGATCTTCTCAACGGACAGCCCCGGGTCGGCGGCGTATTCGTGCCGGATGATCTGATCGATCTTCCTATGCAGTCCGAGACGGTCGATGATGCTGACTTCGTGCGTGCCGGCATGGGTGAGGCAGAGCAGTCGGCCGTCCGCGGTGCAGGCGACGGCCCACGGGTTAGCCGCTCCCCGAGCCAGGTCGTCCAGCAGCACGGTGGTGAGCAGTGTGCGGGCGGCGACGTCGATGATGCTCACTGCGTTGGTGTTCATCCACCCACGCTCCAACTGCGTGGGCGGCATCGTGTAGCGGCTCAGCAGGTGGGTCACGTAGACGTACCGGCCGTCGGGCGACACGTCGAGCCCGCGGAGGCTCGACGAACCGTTGGGCAGCGGGATCGAGGTGACCACCTTGCGTGCGGACGTATCGATGACTTCAACTTCCGCGGAGATGACATCCTGGTCGGCGGTGCCGGCGGGCAGGTGGTTGGCCACGAACAGCAGGGCACCGTCCGGCGTCAGGCCGCAGGCGACGGGCTCCCGCTTCACCGGGATTTCGGGCGCGACCTGACGCTGCGCCAGATCGATCACCGTGACCTTGTTGGTGAATCGCTCGCATAGGAACAGTATGTCGCCACGCGGGCCGAGCACGGGCGACATCGGCGTGTGACCTGCTGGGATGGAGTGAAGGACCTGCCTGGTCGTCAAGTCGATGACGAACAACTGGCCGTTGGGGGCGTCGCCGGTGACGTAGAGATACTTGCCATCGGCCGACACAACCAGTCCTGATGGGTTCAGCGGCAAGGTGATGGTAGCCGTAACGCTTCCGGCCTTCGGATCCACAATGAGTAAGCGGCTGGCGGTAGATGCGGCCACATAGAGCGTCTTGCCCGATGCATCGGCGACAACGGCGGTGGGGGAGAGCGCATCGGCATGACAGAAGGCCGCCGAGAAGAACAGCAAGCCCAGGGCCGGCAGGCATGCGAGCCAACGACGCAGCTTCGAGAAGCCGAGCGAAACACAGGTCATCGCTTCGTCTCCATCCAGGCGGTCTGCGTCGTCGGGTACTGTCGCTGTGTGCGGTCCTGATAGTCGGCCCAGAGCGGGCAATTCAGGTCGATCCAGCATTTCAGGGCGTGCATCTCGTCGCGGCTCAGGCGCACATCGTGATGGCCTTTGTTCAATACGTCGATGACGCGGCTCTTCACCGTGCCGATGGTCATGGGCACCGTCCGGTCATGGTACTCGCCCCAGCCGCAGTTGGCGTAGTTGACCAGTCCCTTGGTGATCAGCGTTCGGTAGGAGGCCGGGACCTTGTTCGCGTCCCGGGTGCCGGTCAGATCGATACCCTTTTCGTGGCGGGCGTTGTGGCAACTCGCGCAACGCATGTCAAGAACGGCCTGCACGACCTTCTCATACGAGAACGGGCCCGATCCCCAGGGCGGCGGCTGCGGCGAATGCGGGGGCGTCTTCATGGCCGCCAGTCGCCGGTTGTCCGGAACATCGTTGCGACTCTCGTGGCAGCCGATGCAGGATCGCGTTTCGCCCGGCTGCAACTGGACGACGCTGCGCATGCGCTGGAGCTCGTTGAGATTCTCGTCCAATGCCTGGAAGTAGAGTACCTTGCGGGCCGGGGCGGTAAACCGGGCCGATCCGTCCGGCTCGACCGGGACGAGTCCCTCGACGCCCTTGGCTACGTAGGTCGTCCAGCCGCACGGTCCGACCACATCCGTCTGGCCGGCGTTCGGCGAATTGGAGCGGTGGAAGATGGGCGAGGCGTAGAAATCGGTGAACTGCTCGTACTCCTCGCGGAGCTTGCCGTCGGATCGGACCTGGGCCAGGGACTTCAGTTCCTCGCAGATGCGCAGGTGCTTGACCGCGCCGCGCGGCATGGGCGGCGTGAGCCCCTGGTACACGTCGGTGAGGATGAACTGGCCGGTCGGAGGTTGTTCCGACGTTGAGGCCGAGACGCGTGGCTGCCGGCCGGGCAGGACCGAAGCGATGACCGGCGGGCGGGGCCGAGGGCGAAGCGGGGTCGGAGCCATGCTGCCGATGTCGAGATCGAGGTAGAGCAGCTCGCGGTTGCCGTATCGATCGATCAGGTACAAGCCGAACCGATGCGACGGGCTGTTCCAGTCGCCGGAGGGCGAGTGGCTGACCAGCAGGTAGTCGCGCGAGATGGGAATTGGGTCGCGGAAGCAGCGGCGGTCCGGGTAGCTGCCGATCTTGTTGCCGAACGAACCCCAGTGGCCGTCGTAGCCGTAGGCCACGTCCGGCGTGATGTTGGTGACCGCGTCCTTGTTGAACTGCCCGTCCTCGGGATTGATCAGGGCGATGGGTCCGTTGAAGTCGCCGAAGTGGGAGACCATCACGCACGAGATTTCGCCGGTCTCGGGAATCTCGTAGCCGTTCATCATGCAGTTGCGGGTGTCGTTGCCGTACACCAGCTCGGGCTGGGTGCCGTCCGGGCGGATCGCCCAGAGCGTATGCCCGAAGTTGGCGCCCTTGTCTTGATACTCCGAGTGGGTCCACAGGATCCGGCCGTCGCTCATGATCGACGGTCCCCACTCGCTGATATTCGAGTAGGACAGCGTCTCGATGTTGCCGCCGTCGGCGTTCGAGCGGTGCAGCGTGAAGGCCATCGGGATGAAGCACAGGAAGCGGCAGCTTATGCGCGTGCTCACGAAGGTCAGCCCGCCGTCGGGCAGCGGGCAGGGATAGTAGTCGTGGAAACGTCCGCTCGTCAGCTCCTTGGGATCGGTGCCATCGGCCTTCATGCTCATCAGATGCCAGTACACCTCTCCTTTGGAGCCCGGCGGGCGATAGGCGAAGAAGATCGTCTGGGCATCGAAGTCGGCCACGGGATCACGAGCGATGCCGTTGCCCGCGTCGAACAACAGGGTCGTCTTGGCCAAGGAGGGCTCCAACCGACCATCGCTACGCGGCATGTCGAGGATGAAGACGCCGCCTCCGCCCTTGAGGGGGCTGTCCATGATGTCGGTGTAGTTGTGCGACGGCTCGTAAGGGAATCTCTTGACGAAGAGGATCCGCGTCAGGCAGTTTAGGTCCGGATCGCGCAGCAGGAGCCGGCGTTTGGCCATGCGGACTTCCCGGTAGACCCGTTCGGCGGAGGCACTGTCCTGGTTGCCCAGGCCTCCGGCGGTCGAAGCCTGGGCCTTACACCGCAGCCTCTCCAGTTCCTCGTGTTCGCTCGCCACCACCACACCTTTGTCCGCCAGTCGTTCCAGCAGATCCTGCATTTGCCTCAATGCCCGGTCGACCGGACTCATGTGGACCAGTGCGGGCCAGTACGGTCGGCCGCCGGGCAACGCCGGTTTGTTCAGTGCCACCGGCGAGATCGGGTCATTGGGTGCAATGCGTGCCCACGTCTCCCGTTCCCAGGCGAACGCCCATTGCAGCGTATCCTCGTAGGTGGGCGAAGCCGGAAGGTCGATGGTTGGATAAGGGCATGGATTTGCCTCCGCCGTCGGCACGATCGCCAGCGAAGCATGGCTGATCCAGAACCAGGCGGCGAGTGTCCGCAGACCGCGCGATGTGAAGCCGGTGGCCCTTGGTTTCATCATGATGCCCTCGTTCGCAGGTCCTCAATGGTCCTGCTTGCACGCTCGCGATAGACCGTCAATCCGTGCCCACAGCAACGAATCCTGTGCCAACCGTCATTCGCTCCTCGGAGGCGCCCATCGTTCTCGATGTGGCTCGACCGGCCTCCATCACGAGTGGCCCGAGCTCTTTGATCAGTTGCGATGTCGAGTAGTTGAACGTTAACGAAGACAGCCCCAGCGTTCCCACGAGTTTGTCATCGGAACCGAAAATGGGTACGGCCAGGCAAATCACGCCGTCGACATTCTCCATATCGTCGACGGCATACCCGG
The DNA here is from genome assembly GCA_018003015.1 of Phycisphaerae bacterium. Lineage (NCBI taxonomy): Bacteria > Pseudomonadati > Planctomycetota > Phycisphaerae > Phycisphaerae bacterium. Next base: position 14,780 of record JAGNEZ010000046.1, read on the forward strand.
CCGCCGCCACGGCCGCCAGGTGTTCCTTCAACGCACGCTTGTCGGTGATGGTTTTCGGGGTACGTGCGGGAAGGTCCACCTTACCCAACTGCCGAAGAAGGTCGTCTCCCGAATAGGCCAGCAGTACCTTGCCCGGCGCGCTGGCGTGCAGGTAGTAATGGCCGCCAACCCGGGCCGCGAACCGAAGATCGCCGGTAGCGTCGAGATGCTCGATGCACAGTGCTCGCCGCTGGTCGAGGATGCAGAGGTAGCAGCTCTGCTGCGTGGCTTCCCACAGATGGCGAAGCGGTTCTGCCGCGGCGACCCGCACATTCAGCCGGCTCAGAGGCTTACTCGTGTGCTGAAACGGCTGCAGGGTCATCCGGTACTTGAGGGCGTTGTCGTTGTCGGCCACGATCCACCCGAGGTCGCTCAATGTTCGAACCAACCGGAAGACCATGTTCTTGTTCAGTTCCAGCCGCTGGCTGATCTCAGAGACGCCCATCGGCTGCGGCGATTCGCACAGCAGCTCGATCAGTCTGATGACCTTCCGCGCGGCCGGCACGTCGTAGAATCGCTCGGACATCGGGCGAGGGTCCTCTTTTGTAACACCTGCAAAACGTCGTTCCCTCAGTATAACAATCGCTTGCGCTGAGGCAAGTCGTGTCGAGTCCCGCCGCCTCTGATCGCCCTGCCAAGGGACTGATCGCGGATCACCGAGGCCCGGCTGCCGGTTTGGCTCTCATGAAGAAAGCGTCCGGAAGGGGGTGCCTTCCGGACGCTTGGTTGGTCGACGGGCTGAGTCAACCTGGTCGGTTCGATCTTTCAGACCGGTTTCGTCAATAGGGGGGCATTCCGCCGGGCGGGCCGCCGGCGGGCTTCTTCTCTTCTTTGATTTCGCTGACGGCCGCATCGGTGGTCAGGAGCAGGGCGGCGACGGAGGCCGCGTTCTGCAGGGCGATACGTTCGACCTTCTTGGGTACGAGCACGCCCATCTTGATCAGGTCGCCGTACTCGCCGGTCAGGGCGTTGTAACCGAAGTTCTTGTCGCCGCCTTCGAGCACCTTCTGGCAGACGATCGAGCCGTCGAGGCCCGCGTTCTCGGCGATCTGCTTGATCGGGGCGGTGAGGGCCCGGCGAACGATGTCCACGCCGGTCTTCTGATCGCCCTTGAGCTTCTTGGCGCAGGCATCGAGGGCCGCCAGGCAGCGCAGGGGGGCGACGCCGCCGCCCGGAAGGATGCCTTCCTCGACCGCCGCCCGGCACGCGTGCATGGCGTCCTCGACCAGGGCCTTGCGTTCCTTCATTTCGACCTCGGTGGCCGCCCCGACGTTGATCTGGGCGACTCCGCCGGCCAGCTTGGCGAGGCGTTCCTCGAGTTTCTCGCGGTCGTAGTCGCTGGTCGTGGTCTCGATCTCGTTCTTGATCTGCTGGATTCGGCCCTTGATGGCGTTGGGTGAGCCGGCGCCCTCGATGATGGTGGTGTTGTCCTTGTCGATGGTGACCTTCTTGGCCTGGCCGAGATCCTTGATGTCCACGGACTCCAGGTTGATGCCCAGGTCCTCGAAGATGGCCCGGCCGCCGGTCAGGATGGCGATATCATCGAGCATGGCCTTGCGGCGATCACCGAAGCCGGGGGCCTTGACTGCGGCCACCTGCAGGGTGCCACGGAGTTTGTTGACCACCAGGGTAGCCAGGGCCTCGCCCTCGACCTCTTCGGCGATGACCAGCAAGGGGCGGCCGGCCTTGGCGACTTTCTCGAGCAGCGGGATGAGGTCCTTGATGGCGCTGAGTTTCTTCTCATGGATGAGGATGTAGGGCTTGTCCAGCACGACTTCCATCGACTCGAAGTTATTGACGAAGTGGGGTGACAGGTAGCCCTTATCGAACTGCATGCCCTCGACCAATTCGACGGTGGTCTCGAGGCCCTTGCCCTCCTCGACGGTGATGACGCCGTCCTTGCCGACCTTGTCCATGGCCTCGGCGATCTTCTTGCCGATGTGGGCGTCCTGGTTGGCGGCGCAGGTGCCGACCTGGGCGATTTGGGCGGTGTCCTTGACGTTGGTCGCCATCTTGGTCAGCTCGTCGACAACGGCGTTGACTCCGGCCTCGATGCCGCGTTTGAGCTCCATGGCGTTGGCGCCGGCGGCCACATTCTTGAGGCCCTCATCATAGATGGCCTCGGCGTAGATGGTGGCCGTGGTCGTGCCGTCACCGGCCGCAGTGGAGGTCTTGCTGGCGACCTCTTTGACCATCTGGGCGCCCATATTCTCGTAGGCGTCCTCAAGTTCGATTTCTTTGGCCACACTGACTCCGTCCTTGGTCACTGTGGGTGAACCGAAGGACTTTTCCAGAATGACGTTACGGCCGCAAGGTCCCAGGGTCACCTTGACGGCTCTGGCCAGTTGTTTGACGCCCCGTCGGATGGCCTCGCGGGCTTCCATTTCGAATGCGATTTTCTTCGCTGCCATAGATCTTCACTCCATGGATTAGTCTTGATTTGAACGCTTAACCGATTATCGCCAGGATATCGCTCTCGTCGAGGATCAGGAGCTCCTCGCCTTCGACCTTGATTTCCGTGCCTGCGTAACTGGAGAAGAGCACCTCATCGCCCTTGGCGACCTGGAGCTTGCTTCGCTGCCCGTTGTCCAGGAGTTTCCCGTCGCCGGTCGCCTGGACGATTCCGCGCCGGGGCTTCTCTTTCGCGGTGTCGGGCAGGACGATCCCGCCAGCGGTCTTCGATTCCGCTTCCACGCGTTTGACCACGACCTTGTCACCCAGCGGACGGATTTTGATCTTTGCCATCATCCAACTCCTTTCTCATGCGATCCGAGTGGCATTCTACGCACATCATGCCCCATCGCGACGGGCAGTCGGCCACTGGCGGGCGCGGACTTACCGGCGGGAGGGAACCCAACGTCGAGAGAAGAGCAAGCCCAATGCCAGCACCCTGCAGGGGGCCTGTTTGCCCCAGTCAGCATCTGCTTAAGATCATTATTTACATGATTTTACATCATTAGAGGCGTGGGCGCAGATTGGCGTCCGGGCTTCTGCCATATTCGGACGCCCCGGGGGATCGGCTGTCAGAATGGCATGCCTCGCCGACGGTCGTCTGGCCCGCGGGTGGGCCGCATTGGGCGCCGGGACGAGCGGCGAATCTGGCTTTCCCTGCGAGCGCCGGACCGGATATAGTGCGCGTCTCCATGTGGCTTGTTGAACTCGCACTCAGGCGGACCTACACCTTCATTGTCATGGCGATGCTCATCGCCATTCTTGGCGGGGTCACCCTTGTCCGCATGGCCACGGATATCTTCCCGGAGATCGACATCCCGGTCGTGGCAGTGATGTGGTCCTTCTCCGGGATGCCGCCGGAGGAAATGGAACAGCGAATCGCCTCTGGTTACGAACGGGCGATGACCACGACGGTTAACGACATCGAGCACATCGAAAGCCAGTCGCTCCGCGGCGTGTGTGTCGTCAAGGTGTTCTTCCACCCCGGAGCCAAGATCGAGGCGGCTACCGCCCAGATAACGGCCATCTCGCAGAGCATCCTGAGAGCGTTTCCACCGGGCATCACACCGCCCCTCATCATCCGCTATAACGCCTCGAATGTCCCCGTGCTTCAGGCGGCCCTGGGGAGCAACACCCTGACCGAACAGCAGCTTTTTGACCTCGGCCAGAATTTCATCCGTACCGGCCTGGCGACGGTGCAAGGCGCCCAGATCACCTTGCCGTATGGCGGGAAGTTTCGCCAGATCATGGTCGATCTGGATCTAGATAAGCTGCACGCATGGGGGCTGTCGCCGGACGACATTTCCGCTGCCGTGAACGCCCAGAACCTGATCATTCCGGCGGGAACCGCCAAGGTTGGCTCGCAGGAATACAACGTCCGGCTGAACAGCAGTCCGCCGACGGTCGAGGAGTTCAATGACCTGCCGATCAAGACGGTGAACGGTGTGACCCTCTACATGCGCGACGTGGCTTATGTTCGCGACGGTTTCACGCCGCAGACGAATGTCGTACATGTGGACGGCAAGCGGGCCGCTGTCTTGCCGATCCTAAAAGCCGGCGGGGCTTCCACGCTCGACATCGTGGACCGGGTACGGAAGGCGTTGCCGGGAGTACTGGCCACTTTGCCGCGAGAACTCAAGGTAACGCTGCTGTTCGATCAGTCGGTTTTCGTCCGGGCGGCCATCAACGGTGTCGTCAAGGAGGCTGTCATCGCCGCGGGACTCACCGGCCTAATGATCATGCTGTTTCTGGGAAGCTGGCGCAGTACGATCATCGTGATCATCTCGATCCCGCTTTCCATTCTCACGTCGATTTCCATCCTGCACGCGCTTGGTCAGACGCTCAATGTCATGACTCTCGGTGGGATGGCGCTGGCGGTGGGCATCCTCGTCGATGACGCCACGGTCGCGGTGGAGAACATCCACAGGAACCTCGGCCAATGCAAGACACTCGTTCGGGCGATTCTCGACGGCTCGCAGCAGATCGCCGTGCCGGCCTTCGTTTCCACGCTGTGCATCTGCATCGTCTTCACTCCCATTGCCTTCATCAGCGGAGCCGCCAAGTACTTGTTCACCCCCATGGCGATGGCCGTCGTGTTCGCGATGCTGGCGTCCTACCTCCTGTCGCGCACTCTGGTGCCGACGATGGCCTACTATCTTCTTCGTGACGAGTTCCAGGGAGGAGTGAAGCAGGTTCTCGGTGGTGCGGCCGTTGCCGGGGGTCGCGGCATTCGCGGCGGTTTCCACGGCGTTTTCGAGAGGCAGTTCGAGAAACTGCGACGGTTCTACGGCGGGCTGTTGGCTGGGTGTCTGGAACACCGATTGACTGTTCTCATGGTCGCGATCCTGCTTGTCGCCGCGTCTACCGGTTTGGCCATGTTGATCGGGCGGGATTTCTTCCCCTCGGTCGATGCCGGCCAGATCCGGCTGCACGTGCGATGCCCGCCGGGTACGCGGATCGAAGAGACCGAACGCCACTTCGCGAAGGTGAGCGAGGTGATTCGCGAGATCATCCCGCCGGAAGAGACCGCGATGGTCCTCGACAACATCGGGACGCCGGTCAGCTCGCTCAATCTGGCATTGAGCGACGGCACGCTGATTTCGACGGCGGAGGGAGAGGTGCTGATCGCCCTCAAGCCGGAGCGGCGCTGCACCACGCCCGAGTACGTCAAGCGCCTCAGGCGGGAATTGGCAGCCCGATTTCCCGATCTCATCTTCTTCTTTCAGGCTGCGGACATCGCTACGCAGGTCCTCAATTTCGGCATTAGCGCGCCGATCGACATCCAGATCGTCGGGCCGAGGGCAAATCAACCCGAGAACCTCCGCATCGCTCAGGCCATCAGCCGGGAAGTCGCGGCCATTCCCGGTGCGGTCGACGTGCACCTTCACCAGGTCGTGAATGTGCCGGAACTTCGTGTGAACGTTGACCGCACACTGGCCGCTCAGCTCGGACTGAGCCAGCGTGATGTGGCCAATGACATGCTGATGTCGCTCAGCGGCAGCGGTCAGACGGCGCCCAATTTCTGGCTTGACCCGATACGCGGCGTGCAGTACTCCATCATCGTCCAGACGCCTCAGTACAAAATCAACTCGATCAGCGCTCTCGAGAATACGCCTATCACGGCGACGGGGCTGAACGAGCCGCGGCTACTGAGTGACGTGGCACAGGTATCGCATTCCACCGGGTTGGCCAACATAACCCACCACAACGTCGCTCGAACGCTCGACGTGTTGGTCGGCGTTCAGGATACTGACTTGGGCTCGGTCTCCCGGGCGGTCGACGAGATTCTCGACCGTTACCGACCCCAGTTGCCCCGCGGCTCCACCGTGGTGGTTCGCGGCCAGGTGGAGAGCATGAATAACTCATTCAGTGGTCTCACTTACGGTTTGGTGTTCGCCGTTCTGCTGGTCTACCTACTCATGGTGGTGAACTTCCAGTCGTGGGTCGATCCGCTCATCATCCTGATGGCTCTGCCCGGCGCCTTGTCGGGCATTGTCTGGATGCTGTTCGCCACGGGAACGACCCTCAACGTACCTTCGCTCATGGGGGCGATCATGAGTATCGGCGTGGCCACGGCGAACAGCATTCTGGTTATCACGTTCGCCAACGACCAGCGCCGACTAGGGATGGACGCCCCGCAGGCCGCACTGGCGGCCGGCATGAGCCGCCTTCGACCGGTACTCATGACCGCTCTGGCGATGATCATGGGAATGCTGCCCATGTCGCTCGGCTTGAGCGAGGGTGGCGAGCAGAATGCACCGCTGGGTCGAGCGGTGGTTGGCGGGCTGGCCGTGGCGACGTTCGCGACACTCTTCTTTGTACCGGTGGTGTATAGTGTATTGCGTCGGCGGCCGCCCAAGCCCCACGTCGCCGAACTGGATCGGGAGCGGCCATGACTGAGTCAGAGCCCAATCAGAATCCGCGCTCGGCCGGGCCTGTGGCGGGGTCACCAGATCGTCCTTGTTCGGTGAGCAACGGCGTCGAGGATCTCGTGAACACTGTCCCGCTCTCGAAACCAGGGCCATTGCTTGTGGCGGTGCTGTTCCTGGCTGGTGCAGGTGTGCTCGTGGCGCTTTTTCTGACCGGATGGCTGCCACGCGTGCATCGCGAGGCGGGCCTTCGCGCCGAGGCGGATCGCGTCAGACAGGCGTTGCCCGTGGTCAATGTGGCTAAGCCCAAGGTCGGGCCTTCGGTGACTCAACTCGTCTTGCCGGGCAATGTGCAGGCCATGCGGGAGACGACCGTCTGCGCCAGGGCCGACGGCTACCTCAAACGCTGGTTTTTCGATATCGGTGACGACGTCAAGGAAGGGCAGTTGATCGCTGAGATCGATACCCCTGAGATCGACCAGGAGCTGGGTCAGGCTCGGGCCGCCCAAGCGCAGGCCCAGGCCCGGCTGGCCACGAGTGAGTCCGCGGCCAATCTCGCAAAGACCACGCTGGAGCGGTATAAAAGTCTGTCAGACGGCAAGGCGATCAGCGTGCAGGATCTGGCTGAACGACAGGCGGCGTACGACACCGCCCTGTCGACCGTGAGGGCGAGCAAGGCGGATGTCGACGCGGCCGAGGCAAATGTGCGCCGGCTCTCTCAGCTGAAGTCGTTCTCCCGGATCCTGGCTCCATTTGACGGCACCGTCACGGCTCGGTATGTCGATATCGGCGATCTGATCACGACGGGCGGCGGTAACAGCCCGGCACTTTTCAAGATCGTGCAAGCCCAAGTCGTTCGGGTGTTTGTTGAGGTGCCCCAGTCCTCCGCTTCTTCGATCAGACCTGGACAGAGGGCGGAACTCACGCTTTCCGGGCAAGGAGACCGCAAGCTGGTTGGCGAGGTGTCACGCACTGCTCGGGCCATCGAGCCGGAATCGAGGACCATGCGGACCGAAGTCCTGATCACCAATAAGCACGGCTTGCTGTTGCCCGGTATGTACGTCAAAGTCACGTTCTCCATCACCACCGAGACGCCGCCGCTGCTTCTACCGGTCAGCGCATTAGTGATTGATGCCGCCGGAACACGGGTGGTGGTCGTGGCTCCGAACGGCCGGCTCCAGTACAAGAAGATTCGACTTGCTGGTGACTATGGAATGGAAATCGGCGTGGCCTCGGGACTGTCTCCGGAAGACGACGTTGTGTTGAATCCGGATGCCCGTCTCACGGAAGGAATGCAGGTGGCCACGACCGCCCCGGCCTGAGATTGAGCAATGTGCGGCGTGCGGGGCACCTTCTGTCGGGCAGGGTCAATCGAATCGATCACGGATTCGCAGGCCTAAGTTCACCTACACGAGTCTCCATTTCGGTTTTCGTTCTATGCCTGTTCCCTCGACGGCACGTCGGTTTTCACGCCGCCGAATCGCCGATCGCGGGCGGCATAGGCTCGGATGGCGTCGTTGAGTTCATCCTTGCCGAAATCCGGCCAGAGTACGTCGGTGACGTACAGTTCCGCGTAGCTGATCTGCCAGAGCAGAAAATTGCTGATGCGCATCTCGCCGGCCGTGCGGACGAGCAGATCGGGGTCGGGAACGCCGGCGGTGTAAAGGTGGGAGCTGATGCAGGCCTCATCGATTTCGGCCGGATCGAGCCGCCCGGCCTGCGCGTCGGCGACGATGGCCCGGACGGCGTCCACGATTTCGTCTCGGGAGCCGTAGTTGATTGCCAGGCAGAGCTTGAGGCCCCGGTTGTTGCGGCTCATGGTCTGGGTGACGTCCAGTTCGCGAAGGACGGCCTCGGGAAGCCGGTCTCGGCGGCCGATCTGGATCAGTCGGACGTCGTGGTCCATGATTTCCTCTCGTTCCTTAATGAGGTACTCGACGTAGAGGTTCATGAGCGCGTCGACTTCACGGCGTGGACGTTTCCAGTTTTCGGCGCTAAAGCTGTACAGGGTAAGTGCATCGAGTTTGAGGCGGGCGCAATGGGTGATGATCTCGCGGACGTGAGCCGCCCCCTCGATATGTCCATGGATGCGGGGCCGGTTGCGGAGGTTGGCCCACCGGCCGTTGCCATCCATGATGATGGCGATGTGCCGAGGCAGCTGGTCCGGTCGCAGCCCGAGTTCGTCCTGGGGGTCGATGGGCGGTTCGCGCATGATCATATTATATCGACCGGATGAGGGTTTGGGTTCGATCCGGTCCGACACTGAGGATGGCGATTCGCACCCCGACGAGGGACTCGATGCGATCGACGTAGTTGCGTGCTTCTCGCGGTAAGTCATCGAAAGAGCGGACGTTGCGCAGATCGCCTTTCCAGCCGGGCATGTACTCCAGCACCGGCTGGGCTTGTTCCATGGTGGGGCAATCGGAGACGAAGCCGGGCAGAGGGCCGTCCGGGGTGCGGTAGCTGGTGCAGATACCGACGCGATCCAGGCCGCTCAGCGTATCCAGGTGCATGACCGCCAGGTGGGTGATTCCACTCAGTCGGGTGCTGTACTGGGCGGCCGCGGCGTCGAACCAGCCGCATCGTCTTGGTCGGCCGGTGGTTGTGCCGTATTCGTGCCCACGTTCGCGGATGTACTGGCCGATCTCGTTGTCGAGTTCGGACGGGAATGGTCCGGCCCCGACGCGGGTGGTGTAGGCCTTGGTGACGCCGATGCAGCTCGTGAGCGTGCTGGCGGGCACACCGGCCCCGGCCGGTACGCCCAGGGCACTCGTGGTGCTGCTGGTGACGAAGGGAAACGTACCGTGGTCGATATCGAGCAGGGCTCCGTTGGCTCCTTCGAAGAGCAGTTGCCTGCCGGCCTGGATGGCTTCGAAGAAGAACCGGGTCGTGTCGCAGACGTTGCCGCGAACGCGGTCCGCGCAGGCCAGGTACTGGTCGGCGATGTCCGTGGCATTGAGCGGCTCACGGTCGTTGTACAAGGCGGCGAAGGTTTTGTTCTTGAGGTCGACGATGCGCCGGAGTTGTTCACGGAACTTGTCCGGGTGGAGCAGGTCGCCGACGCGGATAGCCGTCGCGCGGAGCATCTTGTCGGCGTAGCAGGGTCCGATTCCGCGGGCAGTGGTGCCGATCTTGCTGCTGCCGAGAGCGGCCTCGGAGAGCAGATCCTGTTTCTTGTGATAGGGCATGACGAGGTGAGACCGGTCGCTGATTCTGAGGTTCGGCCCGACGGTGATGCCGCGCTCGGCCAGGGCAGAGACCTCCTCGAGCATCCGCTGGAGATCGAGGGCGACGCCCGGCCCGATGGCGGCCGTCTTGCCGGGGCTCAGCACGCCGACGGGCAGCAGGTGGAGGGCGAACTTCTGCCCGTTGACGTGCACGGTGTGGCCGGCGTTTCCTCCGCCGTTGTAGCGGACCACGATATCGAACTGCTCGGTGAGCAGGTCGACGATTTTGCCCTTGCCCTCGTCGCCCCAGTGCAGACCGACGACGCACGTATGTCCGAGTTTGCCCAAGTTCATGAGGCTGTGTCTCTCTGGGAAAGCCCGAGGTTTCAGCCGGCCGGGGGGAGCTCAACGGCTCTGCCGCCGCGGCTTCAGGCATCGTCCAGCAACGCGGTGACGTAGTGTATCCGGGGTGGGTGGTTGCGTCAACGTGGGGCGAAAGCCGCGGGCCGGAGAGCGGCGTATAGTGGGGGGCGGAAGGACGGGGAGCCGGTTACGATGTGCTCGTGAGCGGCAAGGCTTGGTCGTGAGTCGCCGGGGTGAACCGGTGGTTTGGACCGGTGGACAAACGCTTCGGCGTGACGGACAATGCAGTCCGATGCGGGCGCCTTGGAAGTTGTGAGGCCAAGCCAGGAGCTCAAGCAACGAGCACCAAGATGCCGGGAGTGGATCGGGCAGGTGGGTGCCGGCGTGTCGAGCGTTGCCCGTTCCGCTGGGCATGACCGTCAAAGGGGGTCTGTGGATGTGTGGCGTGGTTCTGCTGCCTCTTCTGCTGGCCGCCGCGGATGCGTCGAACATCAAATCGGATGAGCGGGTGTTGTTCTTTCCGACGCTCGGTCGGTTCCTTCCTGGCGAGGATGCCTGGGAGATTGAGATCCACGCGTGGGTGTTCGAGCCGGAGTCGGACTCGCTGAAGCGAGCGGCCGCATTGGGCGCCCTCCGGCGAATGCTCGGCCTGCCGGACGATGCGGCCGACACGGCGGTCTTCAAGGAGCGAGCGAGGGCTTTTCTGGTGGACAGCGAGGGGGGTAAGAGGCTGGTCGTCCGCCTGGCGGGTGCCACTTACAGGCTGCCTGATTCCGAGGCGAATGGTCATGTGGCGGCACGCATTCGGGTGCCCGCTTCCGCGATACGGCGGTCCGGAGGCACGGCGGCGTCGGGTGATTCGGGAATGACGATCGAGGCGGTGTTACCCGAGGGCGACGGGCGGCGGATGACCGGGTCGGTTCTGTTCCTGGATGCGAGGGGTGTGTCGGTCATTTCCGACATCGATGACACGATCAAAGTGAGCCAGGTCACCGACAAGAAGGCCCTGCTGACCAACACCTTTATTCGCGAGTTCAAGGCGGTGCCGGGCATGGCCGCCGCTTACCGCGCTTTGGCTGACGGCGGAGCTTCGTTCCACTACGTTACCGCCAGCCCCTGGCAACTGTACGAGCCGCTTGCTGGGTTCATGTCGGTCAGCGGCTTTCCGGCCGGGACATTCCACATGAAGCTCTTCCGGATGAAGGACAGCAGCTTGCTGAACCTGTTCGCCAGCCCGGAGGAAAGCAAACCGGCGGCGATCGAGCCCATTCTCAGGGCCGGTCCGGACCGGCGGGTTATCCTGGTTGGCGACGCAGGCGAGAAAGATCCTGAGATCTATGGGGGGATCGCCCGGAGGTTTCCAGGCCAGATTGTCCATGTTTTCATTCGGAACTTCGCCGCGGGGGGCAACTCGAGTCGGCGGTTCGCGATGGCCTTTGCGGGTGTTCCGAAGGACCGGTGGACGGTGTTCTCCGATCCGCAGGTGGTTTTGGGGCTGATTCGGGAGAAGTGGCTAACGACTCGACCTTTGGCCACGCGTCCCGGTGGCGGCTTGTGACCGGTCGTGAGGCGCCTGAGTCGGGTGGAACGCGGAGGGTGATGTCTCTGAGGAATGAGGAGCCGAACCTCCTTCTTTTTCGAAGGTTACCAAGCCGTTGAGAAAAGCGTTTGCTGAATCACCCCCAAAATGTTGGGGTCGGACGGTTTTCCGTGCCGATATATTGGGTGTTTCTTCGACGTTGAATGGCCTGTGAGATGAAAAAAAGGTATGTTGTAACTGCTTTGGTGCTTGGGAGTTGTGTCGACGTCCAGAAATCGGCGAGTTTAAGGGGAAGATTCCGTTGACAGGGGCTACTTCTTGGGGTATTAAGATATTCGCCCCCCACATGTTGGGGCGTGAATCAGGTCGGGCTTAGTATCTTCTGGACGCAAGAGAGTGATTTCTTTTGCGGAGCGGTTAGGGCGCATCCGGCGTGTGGGGGTGCGCGCCAAACGGCTAGGACGGGGTTTGCAGGCAGGTTGGGTTGGCCGGGTGAGCTGTTGGGCGGATCGGGCATGAGGCCGGTTTGCCTTCGGGAGTTTGGACAGTGGCGTCAATCAAGGATGAGACCATCGGAACGGATGCCCATGAGGACGATGCGAACGTCGGGCTGAGCGAGAACGCTCTGCGCGTACTTCGGGCGCGGTATCTCAAGAAAGATGAGAACGGCCAAGTGACAGAGACGCCGAAAGCCCTGTTCGATCGAGTGGCTGGCACGATTGCCGACGTTGAGTTGTCCTACGGCGACCAAGCGCAGCGGGACCACTGGGCGAGTCGTTTTTACGATCTGATCGTCAGCGGGCGCTTCATGCCCAACAGTCCGACGCTGATGAATGCCGGGCGTGAGATGGGTATGTTGAGTGCCTGTTTCGTGCTTCCGGTGCGAGACAGCGTGGCGGAGATCTTCGACTCGATCAAGAACACGGCTCTCATTCAGAAGGCTGGCGGCGGGACCGGATTCGCCTTCGACGAACTCCGTCCCACCGGGGACTACATCCGCAGTTCGGGCGGCACGACGTCGGGTCCGATCAGTTTCTGGCGAGCGTTCAGCGAGGCGACGAACGCGATTCAGCAGGGTGCGTTCCGTCGCGGGGCGAACATGGGGATGATGTACATTCATCATCCCGATATTCTCAAGTTTCTGTTCGCCAAGCAGGACCTCACCCAGTTCACCAACTACAACATCTCGGTCAAGTTGACCGATCCATGGATGGAAGCGTTTCTGAGAGATGCGGATGCCCCGCATGTCGTTCGCAATCCGCGGAGTGGGCAGGAGTACTTGATTCCCAAATCCGTGGAGATTGCCAAGTACGATGTGCGGTCACTGATCCCTATCAGGCGCGGTCAGGACGGCGAGCTGCGGGTTGAAGACTCGGATGGCAACGCCACGGCCGAGACGGTCGCCCGCGGCTCGTCGTTCGCTATTCCCGTCTACAGCATGCGTGACATCTGGGACATTATCGTCAAGAACGCCCACCAAACGGGCGAACCCGGTGTGGTCTTCATCGACCGGATCAACGAGTTCAATCCAACGCCGAAGCTTGGCCGGATCGAGGCCACCAATCCGTGCGGCGAGCAACCTTTGCTGCCGTACGAGGCGTGCAACCTCGGCAGTATTAATCTCGCCGCGTTCGTGCGCGACGCAGGCACGGGCAAGGCGGACGTGGACTGGGACGCTCTTCGCGAGACGGTTTACGACGCGGTGCGCTTTCTGGACAATGTGATCGACGCAAACAACTACCCGCTGCCTCAGATCGAAGCCATCTGCAAGGCGAACCGCAAGGTCGGCCTGGGTGTCATGGGCTTCGCCGACGCTCTGTTCAGGCTCGGGGTGTGCTATTCCTCCGAGGATGGCGTGGCCTGGGGCGAGCGGTTCATGAAGTTCATCAACGACGAGGGGCACGACTACAGTGAGAAGCTGGCCGCCGAGCGAGGTTCGTTCTCCAACTGGGCGGGCAGCATTTGGGACACGCAGCATCATCGTCCGATGCGGAATGCGGCGGTGACCACGGTCGCTCCGACCGGCACGATCAGTATCATCGCCGGTTGCTCCGGCGGCATCGAGCCCATGTTCAGTCTTGCCTTCTTCCGCAACGTGCTCAAGGGTCAGGATGAAGGCAAGAAGCCCATGGTTGAAGTCAACCCAATCTTCGCCGCCTATGCTGCGGCGAGAGGTCTCGACAGCGAGGGTCTGATGGATCGTCTTGCCAGGGATGGCACCCTCGCTGGAATACCTGGCGTGCCCGACGACGCCAAGCACATCTTCGTCTGTGCCCATGACATCTCACCGGATTGGCACGTGAGGATGCAGGCGACGTTCCAGCGGCACTGTGACGCGTCCATCTCGAAAACGATCAACTTCCCCCACGATGCCTCGGTGGCGGACGTAGACACGATCTATCGACTGGCTTACCAACTGCGGTGCAAAGGGGTCACCGTCTATCGAGATGGGTGCCGGACCGAGCAGCCCATGGCTCTGAAGAAGGTCGACAAGGGTGAAGCAACCCAGGCCAAGTCCGCCACCGAGGTAAAGAATGCCAGCAAGGAGCTGACTCCCATGGCGACGCCCCCATCTGCCCCTGGGAATGGAGCCTCCAAAAGCCCTGAGGTGTGCGTCCGCAAGCCGGTCGCCGAGCCGCCGACCATTGAACCGCGCGACATTCCCGAGATTGTCAGCGGATTCCGGATCCGGCAGATGACGCCGTTCGGCAACATGCACGTGAAGATCACCGTTGATCCGCGCAGCGAACGCGAGCTTGAGGTTTTCGCCCAGCTCGGCAAGGGTGGTGACATCGCCAACAGCGATCTCGAAGCGATCTGCAGGTTGATTTCGCTCTGGCTTCGAGCCGGGGGGGCACTCCGGCATGTGATCCGCCAGCTTCGGGACATCGGCTCCAGCCTGCAGGTGCCGACCAAGGACGGCAAGATCATGAGCCTCGGCGACGGTCTGGCTCGGGCCCTGCAAAAGTACACTCGGGCCAAGGAACGATTCGGCCTGCGGGCTCTGCTGCTGGGTGAGTGCGATCTCGCCTCGCTGGATCGGCCTGTCGAGGGCCATGCCGGTCCGATAGTACCTCCGACCAGCGTTAATCCTCATCCGGGCAACGGCAATGGCAATGGGAACGGGAATGGCAAGAATCACGCGCAGGTGACGGAAGTGCGCCACGCTGTCGTGGCAGGTGCTGGATCGAGCATGGATTCCCATTCGTCCGCTTCCGGCACAAGTGTCCTGACGCCGATCCGTCTTGCGTTCAAGGTGAAGTGTCCTTCCTGCGGTGAAGGGTTGGTTTTTGCGGAAGGCTGCAACAAGTGCCATCATTGCGGGTGGGCCCAGTGTTGACCAAGTCTCACGAAAAACGGGTTGCTTTGGGCTTGATGTTGTCCGAGTCCTGTGATATAGATACCGCTTGGCGCGACGTAGGTGATGACGAGGTCCGATACAACGCTTCTTGCCAGTAGTGAGAATGGGGTGAAAACGCGAGATTGCTCGCTAGCATGGTTTGGGATCCCCGTGTAGACTTCTTACGAGCCAGAGCAAGCCGCGATTCGCCTGCAAGCCCGACTGGGGTGCAAAAAAAAGATGCAAGATTATTCGCGGCTTAGCCGACAATAAAAACGTGGTGTCATCGGAGGGTCTGTGGCCCTGGCATGACAGGGCGATTCAGTTTGGCTTCTTTCCCCTCCGGAAAGCACCGGGCCAGCCTTAGGCACCTGGTGCTTTCTTTTTGCGCGCCTTCTGCTGCCGGGGAACCGGCGCGGGGACGAGGCCGCGTCGTTCGGAGGCCGTGGGTCCGCTTTCCTTGGTGGTATCAGACCCCTGTGAGTTCTTCGCTGCGTTGGTCGCCTCCACCGCTCTTCGGCTTGCCTCGATTCTCTCCGCCAGCTGTCTAGCCAGGTTGATGATCGAGACCTGGAGACTGCGGGAAGCCATCTCAGCGCCGGCTCTGGGAACGACGACCCAGTCGGTTTTTGACGGAAGCGTGTTTCGGACGCGGCGGAATGCTTCCCGGATCAGGCGTTTGGTTCGGTTGCGCACGACGGCATTTCCGAGGCGGCGTCCGGCGGCGATGCCGAGTCTGGCCAGGACACGGTCGGAAGGGGCGCCGTACAGGGTGATCGTGGCATCCGTGGCCCGAATCTTGAGGTCGAACACGCGTTCGAAGTCTCGGCGGGATCGAATCCTGACACTGCGGGGCAGCGTTTCACGTGGGCGGCTGATGGCGTCTGGTGGGCGGTTGGTCATGACCCGCCGATTATAGCCGCGAATCCGTCTGTTGCCCCGTTGCCCGGCGGGCATGCCCGAGATATCCTGGCCGCCTGATCTGACAGGAGATCCCCGTTGGCTTCCATGGACTTGCAGGACTTTCAGCAACTTATCGAGAAGATGTACTCGCACAAGGACCGGGCACGTGGCCCGACGGGTACGTTCATGTGGCTCATGGAGGAGATCGGGGAGTTGGCGGCGGCCGTTGCGGAGAACAACGACCGGGCCAACCTTGAGGAGGAGTTCGCCGACGTCCTGGCCTGGCTGGCGACCTTGGCGAATGTGATGGACGTGGACCTCAGTGCCGCGATCCGGCACAAGTACGGCGAGGGGTGCCCCGGCTGTGGCCGGATGGTGTGCACCTGCAACGTGAAGCCTTAAGGAGCGTCGCATGAAACGCGGAATCCGGCCCTGGTGCCGAAAGCTCGCGATCCCGATCCTGGTTCTCCCGCTGATGGAGGTGAACTGCTTCCGCATCCTTCAGCAGGAGACCGAGGTTCTTTTCAGCCCTCAGTCCAGCCCGAGCCTGATCTACCAGAGCGTCCTATTCAGCAAGTTGGGTCCGGTGATCTGGCAGATCATCAAACCGGGGTAGAGCGGGGAAGCCGTGTGGCGGGAGGAGCAGAGTCGGAAGGATGTGGGATGTGGCCATCCTGCAAGTTTCGCGGCGCTGCGGGGTGGGGCCTCGCCCACGAAGGGGTCATCCTACGGACCGTTCTGCCGCGACAACCGCTCTCGGATTGGCTGGGGGATTGCGGTACCGCATTCCGAACAGACGCCGTTGGTGCTCGCTCGCAGGTTGTAGTCGCACACCGGGCAGAAGATCGCGCAGGCGAAGTTGGTCCTGAAGTAGGCGAAAGACAAGAGGGATGCAGCCGGACATGGCTCTTTGGAGGGGGTGCGAGGTGTCGCCAGAGATCCATGGTGGTCTCCCATCGTTCGCTGCCGTGGGAATGCTATTGCGGTAGGAAGAGTCGCGACAAGGGCTTCTGCCATCGAGGGCAGATCTGAACGAGGGATGCGGCCGAAGCAACGTTGTGAAACGCTTTCAGCGTTTGCGGACGGGAACGGTGGGCATGTCACCCAGGGTGCGCTTCGCGACTCTGGGCTGAATTCTGGAACCGCGTTGCGGTTCAATTTGAATCGTACGACTCGCATCGAGGAGGGAGCTGCATGGGGGTCCTCGTCGAGATGGGGCTAAACAGCATCGCCCGTCCCGGTTGCCTGCCGGGGCGGGCGATGTTGTGCAAAGGGCTTGCGGTTCGGACTCAGGCCGGGACTGCGGCGACCGGGCCGCTGGTCTGCTGTGCCGCAGAAGCGAGGCGGCCTTCGCGCTCCACGAAGGCTGACGGCAGTGGGGTTGATTCCAGATGCTCACCGAAGCGGACCAGACGGGCCGAGTTGAAGATCACGACCGCGCCGGCGACCATGTGCAGGAACGCGGCCAGCATGGGGTTGATCTCACCCATCGCGCCCAAGATCAACAAGATCACGATGAACGCGATGCCGAAGGCCATGTTCTGCCAAATCACCTTGGTGGAAGCTCGCGAGAGGCGGATCAGGAACGGCAGGCGGCGGAGGTCGTTGTTCATCAGGGCAATGCTGGCCGAGTGGATGGCCACGTCGCTGCCGGCGGCCCCCATGGCGATACCGAGATCACCGGCGGCCAGAGCCGGGGCATCGTTCACACCGTCACCGATCACTGCCACGCGGTGGCGCCGGCTCTTGAGCTGATCGACGATCTGGAGTTTCTGGGCGGGCAGCACTTCGGCGTGAACGTCGGTGCAGCCCATCTCGGCCGATACTCGGCGGGCCACGGACCACTTGTCGCCTGTGACCATGATGAGGCTGCGGACGCCCAGCTGCCGCAGATCCTCGATGGCCTCGCGGGCTTCGTCGCGGGTCCGGTCCTCGAGACCGACCCAGCCGATGAGCTTGCCATCGCGGGCGACGCACAGCACGCTCAGACCCTCGGGTTCCTTGAAATCGGGATCGTTGAGCCTGCTCAGGTCCACCCCGCAGTCCGCCAGCCAGCTTGCCCGTCCGACCAGGACTTCGCGGTCGTTGATCGTCGCGGAGACACCCTTGCCGATGGTCTCCTTGAACGCTTGCGGTTTGATGAGCCCGATCCGGGCCTTGCGGGCGACCGAGACCAGGGCCTGGGCACTGGGGTGCTTGGAGAGCTGATCCGCCGAGGCGGCCGCTTGGAGGAGGTCAGTTCCTTCGATGCCCGGCACCGGCTTCATCTGGGTGACCGACAGCTCGCCAGTGGTCAGCGTACCGGTCTTGTCGAAAACCACGGCCGACAGGTTGCGGGCGCCTTCCAGGGTGACGACGTTCTTGACCAGGATGCCGAGGCGGGCGGCACAGGAGAGAGCCGCGACCATGGCCGTCGGGGTGGCGAGGACCAAGGCGCACGGGCATGCGACCACGAGCATGGTAATGGCGCGGGTGATGCCATCGGTATCGGCTTTGAAGAACCAGACAATGAGGGCGAGCATGAGCACGGTCGGCGTGTACCACGCGGCGTATTGATCGATTAGCCGCATGAGCGGAATGCGGGTCTTCTCGGCTTCGAGGATCATCTTCTGGACCCGGCCGATGGTCGTGTCTGCCCCGGCCTTGGTCACGCGGATGTCCATGGAGCCGGTGAGGTTGCTGGTGCCGCCGTAGACCTCGTCGTTCGGGCCCTTATCGACCGGCATGGACTCGCCGGTGATACTGGCCTGGTTGACCGACGACTGGCCGGTGACGACCACGCCGTCGGCGGCGATGTTATCGCCCGGCCGGACGCGGATGATCTCGCCGGGCTGGAGGAGGCGGGATTCGACCTCCTCCTCGCGGCCGTCCGCGGAGATCCGGTGGGCGCGGGTGGGCGTGAGGCGGATCAGGCCTTCAATCGACGCCCGGGCGCCAAGGGCGGTTCGGGTTTCGATCAGCGTCGAGATGATCATGAAGAAGGCGATGACGCCTGCTTCCTGGTACTCGCCGATCGCAATGGCGGCCATGACCGCGATGGCGACCAGCTCGTCCATGTGCATGTGGCCCTGGAGAAGGTGCTTGACGGCGTGGACCACCAGCGGAGCTCCCAGCAGCAGGGCTCCGAGCAAGGCGAAAGTGTCCGTGTATTCTGGCTGTTTGAATACACCTTCGGCGAGGAACGAGTTCAGGACGAGGATGCCGCCCATCAGTGTGGCGATGAGGAGGATGCTGGATCGCCCGGTCTGGGCCTCGATGGATTCCTTCAGATAGTCATGAGCCATGGGTTTACGTTCACCTCGGGACACGGGAAAAGGGAAATCCGGACAGGGCATTGTATCCCATACGAGTCATACGGTCGATAGTCGGTACCGGTTTGGGGGCGAGGTCCGAAACGCGCCGAAATGCTGGGTCGGGCCGGATCCCGCTCGGCCTTGGGCAGCCAGATCACGGGGCGGTCGCGCGCGGGAGCCGCGGAGCGCGTCACAGCGATCCTGGTAAGGGTGCGGATCCTGTCAGACCTTGATGGGAGATCACTCCGGGGACGGGGCCGGCTTGCCCTGGCCACAGTTCAACGGGCGGTGGAGAAGGAAGTGCGGCCGATGCGTCGCTGGCGCTGGAGTACCTTGCGGCCACCGGCGGTCCGCATCCGCGCGCGGAATCCGTGTTTCCTTATCTTCTTGATCCGACTCAACTTACGAGGATAATGCATCGTTCGGTTCCTTCTCTACTGAATCCAAGAGCCCGCATTTTAACACGACTCGGGGCGATGATGCAAGTGCGCGTCAGCGGTCGGCGGGGTGTGCGCGGCGTTGCACCTTCTCTGATGGGCCTGGGTCAGGTCCTCCCTTGCCGCCTGGTCTCGTTTGAGGGTAGGGTGTGCCGTCGTTGTCGCAAGTACGTTCTGATGTCCATGGTGCAGGTTGCCTGACCTCACGAGGAAGACCATGAGTCCAAGAGATGTCCTCGGCGGTGTCGCGTCGGTTGTCCTGACGGTGCTCACCACCTCGGTCCCGTGCGTTGCAGTCTCGGCGCCGGGTGAGAAGTCGCCTGTCGAATGGCGGTTCGGGTTGTCGCTGGGGTGGAACGGCTGGAGGCCGAGTGGCGACGTCAGCGACGTCGGCTTCGAGTCCGACGCCGTGGTCTTCACTGCCGTGGGGTCCGATCCGATTATCACCGGTCCTTCCTTCGAGTTGCCCAAGGCAACCAACGATCAGTGGGTTGAGATTGACCTGGACTGTTCCGCTGCCGGGCGGGGCGAACTCTTCTATACCAACAAGACGACGGGCCAGTACGGCGGCTTCGAACCTGGGTGGATGAGCACGGTCCTGGTGCCTGGTTCCGGTCGTCAGACGATCGTGGTCTGGCCATTCTGGGGCGAGCTTGAACGTATGGTTCGCCTTCGATTCGACCCGCCTTCGGGGATCAGGTGTCGGCTTCATGCGATTCGTATCAGGGAGATGGCCGGTGATCTGCCGGCTCCCGATTGGGATTTCCGCAAGGGGGCCGGGTCGTGGCGTCCGCTCTATGCGGCCACGGTCAAGGAGTCGTCGGACGGTCTCCAGGTCATCGCCCATGGTATGCAGGCAGTGGTCATTAGCTCGGTGAGACCGTTTGACGCCGCGCGGCGTTCGGTACTCCGCCTCGATGTGGCTTGTCCGGGCGAGGATGTGATCGGACTGCATTGGGCGACCCAGGAGGAGCCCGGGCTGTATGGGGAGGCGATTCACCTCAGGGACCCAGGTCATTCCGGTCCGATCGAACTGGATCTCCGGCAGTTCCTCGGCTGGACAGGGACGGTGACGCATCTGGCGATCTCGTTCGGCAATTCGCCGACCGCGACGCTGAGTTTGTGCAAGCTTGTGATCGAGGAGAACGACGTCAGCAAGCCGTTCGCGCGGCTGCGTCACCTGGTCTTTGCCCGGCCGGTCAACCGGGCGGGTAGTCAAGCCACACTGCGGGCGGTTCTCGAACATGCGGGTGGGCCAGCCGTACCGCCGGGGACGGCGGTCTTCAGAGTCAACGAGCGTGGTCAGGTTGCCGCTGAGCCGATTGCATTCAAGGGGATCGAGCCTGGCGAGCGGCATGAGTTGACCCAGGCGATTCTGCTGAAGAGTGCCGGGGACCTGGTCATCGAATTGACCGTCAACGGGCAGCGATTCACCCGCACACTCCGGATCGACGAGCCGGTCATCGACGCCAGGCGGCTCGAGCGCCCGGTTGACGGCTACGACGTCCCTGAGCCGCAGGCGGTGCGAACGGGTTACGACATCGGGGTTTACTACTTTCCCGGGTGGTCGCCCGATCAGTTGGTTCGCTGGCGGAAGCAAGCGGACTTCCCGGAGCGCGATTCGCTGCTTGGCTGGTATGCGGAGGGCAGCCCCAAGGTGGCTGACTGGCACATCAAATGGGCGGTCGAGAACGGGTTGACGTTCTTTCTGTACGATTGGTACTGGCGAGAAGGGAAGGAAGAACTGTCCGCCGGTTTGAACGCCGGTTTCCTCAAGGCCCGCTACAATGACCGGATGAAGTTTGCCTTGATGTGGGCCAACCATGCCCCGTACGACGGTCACACGCCCGAGCAGTTGCTGGCCGTCACCGATTACTGGATCGAGCACTACTTCCGCCGGCCGAACTACTTGACCGTGGAGGGCAAGCCCTACGTGAGTTTCTTTGCCGGCTCGCGGGTTATCACGCAGCTAGGCTCGGCGGAGAAGACCCGGGCGGTGTTCGAGGCGATGCGAGCGCGGGTTCGGAATGCTGGCTTGCCCGGGCTGCACATTGGGGCGTGTGCTGGACCGGACGCCTCGGTTCTCGAGCCACACCGTCGTGCCGGCTACGACTCGGTTACCGGCTACAACTACGCGGAGGTGGGCGGCTCGACGCTCCAGTTCGCCTACCGCAGTCATGTCTTGGCTCACGAGGAGGTATGGAAGGCCATGGCCGCCGCCGAGGGAGCGGCCTACATTCCGCTGCTGACGGTTGGCTGGGATGACCGGCCATGGGCCGGCCCGCGTTCCCGTCAGCGGTTCGCCCGCGGCACGCAAGATCTCAAAGATGCTCTTGGCCGGCTGAAGACTCACCTTGATACCACGGGCAAGAAGATGGCGCTTTTGGAGGCATGGAACGAATGGGGGGAAGGCTCATACATTGAGCCCAACGCTCAGTTTGGATTCCGTGACATCGAAGCGATCCGTGAGACGTTCGCGCCGGGTGGACCCTGGCCGGCCAATGTTGCCCCCCAGGACGTAGGGCTCGATGCGCCGTACGATCTGCGTCGGCATCCATGATGCCGCCGGACGGTCTTGCCGGATCGGGCCAGGAGTTCAGGAAGTGTCGGCAGCCACAGCCTGACGGCGGGCGAAGGCCGCCGAAGCCGGTGTCCAGCAGCAGGGGCCATGTCCGCCGACGATCCCTGTCCGGGAGATGAGCAGGCGGGGGTGGGAGAGGGTTTCTCCGCGGCGTCACGAATCCAGGTCAAACAGATCTGGCGTGACCGGCTCGGTCGTTATGTTCGACTTCGCCGGTGTCTGTGGTGTGTCCGAGGGCCGCGCGGTGGTCGGGGTCGAGGCGTTGGGCTGCGTGCCTGAAGAGGGGGTTGCAGGGCTTTTCGGCACCAGTGGGACCCACTGTTGCTGAGGCGGAACGGGTTTGACCTCCTTCGGCGTGGGTGGGAGTGCGGGGGTCGGCGCTGTGGGTGGCTGAGATGGAAGGGATTGTCCGGTCTGGCCCGAGGGCTCGGTCTGGCTCGGCTGGCCGGCGCCCTGTTCGGCAGCCTCCTGCTGCTGGATCTCGGCCAGCGGCTTTGCCTTGATGAAAACCTCGGCCAGGTCGGCATCCGAGGGGAAGCGCTGCTTGATGTCCTTGAAGGTCTCCACAGCCTGATCGCGCTGACCGGTGAAGTGCTGGGCAAAGCCCAGGGACACGAGTCCGTCAGCGTTGTCGGGTCGCTGGGAGACGAAGTTGACCAGCAACCTGAAGTGGCGGTCGAAGTCCTCCTTGTTGGTATAGCGTTCGCGGATGTCGAACCCGGAGTTCACGACTTCTTTGAACTGGCGCACGCCGCGCCGGATGGCGATGGCCGAGATCGCGTAGTCACCGGTAGCGATTCGGGCGACCGCGTAGGCGAGAGCGGCATCCGCGTTCTCGGGGTCCTGCATGGTGACCTGGAGGAACATGCGAGCGGCGGCGTCATATTCGCCCTCGGCGAAGGCCTTGGTTCCCTCAAACATGAGGGTGTAGAGCTCCTCGCCCTTGGGGTCCACTCGTTCGGTGTCCGGCGCGGGCTGGCCCGCCAGGCCGGTGATATTCTCGGCGGCCGGTGTCGGCGATGTCGTCCCGCTGTCGGTCGGGCTTGCCGTTGTGGGCTGAGGCGAAGGTTCGCTGGTGTAGGGTGAGGTGGCATCCGACGACGGCATGGTCGGCGAAGTTGAGTACAGCGTCGAAGCGGCATAGCCGGTGGTGTAGGCGGGCTGCTGATAGTACACAGGCTGCGGGACGACCACGGTTTCCTGCACGATGGTTGGCGAAGTCACATAGTAGGACGCCAGCGGGTAGGCGAAGAACCGTGTGTAGTATACCGGGCAGTAGTGTCGGCTGCGGTAGAAGCCGAAACCGCAGGGTGGGGGACGATGGCCGTGGTGAACCACCGTTGGGCGTGGTCCGTGGTAGGCCGGGCGGTCGAGATGTCCGCCGCGTGAGAGCGATGGCCAATAGCCGGGATCGCCGATTCTCGGGGTCCGGGCCGGATCATAATTGGGGTTGGGACGGAGTACACTGCCGCCGGAGGTTCCTCGTCGCACGGGTGAGCCGGTTGCGGCGCCCGGCGCTCGGCTTATACCGAGGGGTAGCGAGCGGGCTCCACCGGCACCGGGGCTGGCGGAGGGCGGACCTTGTGGTCGCGGTGTCGAGGAAGACCGATCGGGAGGCACGACGGCCGTGGTTCCGCTGGATGCCGGTTTCCGCGTCGAGGTGAAAGTGATCGGCCGCGAAGTATCGACTGAGCCGAGCTGTGTGGTCTTGGTGCCGGTGGTGATGTCTGGGAGGCGGAGGGGTGTTTGGGCGGACGTCAGCGGGTTGGTTGTGGTGGGTCCTCCCGAAGACGGACTAGCGCCCGGCCGTCGGTAAGTGGAGACCTGTGGCGAGCTCGGCGTCGAGCGGCCGGTGAAGGAGGGCAGCGATCCGGTGTTCCCAATGCCCCTGTTGAAGGAGATCGACGGGGGCGACGAATTGGCGCTCGGAAGCGATCGGAGAATACTGGTCGGGGCACTGGATCTAGCTGAGCTCATCGTTGCCCCGTCGCGCCCGCCGGAAGGGCTCGCGGAAGAGGCTCGAGGGCCGAACATCCTGGGGATCGAGGTGACTCCGCCGGATCCGCTGCCTCGGGAGAAGGTACTTGGTGAAGGTGCGGCAACGGAAGGTGTTGAACGCGTGATCGCCGGAGCGGGTGAAGGGGAACGGCCGGAGAACGACGGGGCTGCGGACCTGCTTGGTGCGGAGATTCGCGGCGAGGCGACGCGGGCGGTTGCCGAGCCTGAAGATCGGTTGATGGATCGAGGTGCCGGTGCTGCGCTCCGACTGATCTGAGGGGCGGCGCCCCTGGAGGGCGATCTGGAGGCCGCGATGGAGTCCGGAGTGAGAGTCGCCAACAGGGCGATGACCCCCAGGCACGTCAGGCGTCGGATAGCGGAAAACATGGTCGGCGTCCTTCTCCGCGTGGGGCAGGTGAATTGTGCCGCCTGGCGAGAATCACCGTCCCAAGCTGGATGCTACGAGAAACGTACCCCGGCCACAAGGAACGTTAGGAGTTGTCAACGCATGGCCGGAGAGGGATCCTCTATGCACGATCAGACACGCGATTCGGTCGATCGTTAGTCTGGAATCGCGGGTTGGCGGGGCGGGGAGGGGGTAAATGCCCCATTTAGCGACGGGTCAGGATTTCGATCAGCAGGCGGATTGTCCCCTGGGCGAACTCGAGGCTGGCGTGGCTGGGGATGTTCAGCGGGCGGACCATGGCGAAGCCGACGGCCGCATGGATGATCTGCCAAGCGAGCCACTCGGCGGGCACGTCGGAGCGAATCAGTCCGGTCTTCTGAGCCTCGGCCATGACGGAGGCAAGGGACTTGACGTAGCGGTCGTAATGATCGCGAATGGCCTGCTGGATGGCGGGCTCGGAGGTCTCGGTGGAAGCGTGGAACAGGAGTCGGTAGACGCCGGCGGTGCGCGGGTCGAAGGTGGCCGGGTTCTGGTACATGAGGACCTGGAGTTTCTCCAGCGGGCTCTTGGCATTGCGGGTGGCCTTCTGCCAGTTGTCGAACACTTCGTCGGCGACCTTCTCGATGAGGGCAATGAACAGATCGTGCTTGGTTTTGAAGTGGCGGTAGATGATTGGCTCGGAGATACCGGCCTTGGCGGCGATCATGGCCGTCGTGGTGCCGCGGTAGCCGTGTTCTGCGAAGCATCTGGCTGCGGAGTCGAGCAACTGCCTGCGCCGGTCGGCGGCTTTCATGCGGTGGCCGTTGGCTTTTCGAGGGCGAAGTGTCGAGGCACGGTTCACGGCTTTCGCGGGGGCGGCTCGTCGCGATCGGGGAACATGCTCAGGTCTGTGGGTAGTCACTGGGTTTTCTGATTGAAGTAGGCATTGATGTTCGTGGTCTGCCGCTCCAGGAGATGGATCAATTCGAGGGAAGGCATGAGCGACACTTCGATCCTGCCCTTCTCACAGGTCATGACGATCCGCGACTTGTTAGCCAAGTACAGGCTGATGGCAGCGCCGTGTGCGATGACGAGTTTCTCGCGGCATTGGCGGGCATACTCTCGGTCGCCCGGGTCGGAGAACAAGTAGTACAGGCCGGCCTTGTCGAGTTCGGCTGCCTCTGCGGGCAGGAGGCCCAAGTGGTCGATGCGGCTCTGGAACGCGGCCTGGGCCTCGCGTGCCGGGCGCAGGCGGACCAAGACGGTGGTCCGGTCTCGCGACCACATGACCAGCAGGCAGAGCGGGACAGCGGTGACTACCAGCACCAACAGCATGCCCAGGACCTGGCGGCGGCGTTGCCGGACGCGATCGGGCGGCAGAGGGTGCTCCAGCCGTTCGGTTGTTGCCAGCCATGGCGGAGTGGAAGGCCCATGTAGGCTTGCCTCCTGGGACCCGAGGGGGCGCCGACCGGCGTTCTCCCTGGTCTTGGGGACTGAGGTCGAGGAGTCTCCGACGAAGGCCATCAACCTTATTCTACCGCGCTTTGAAGAGACCCGGCAAGCGAGATAGGCCGCAGATTCGGGCGGGTTCCGGCGGTTCTTGGGGGGAACGTCCCTTTAACTCGGTGGAACACCGTGGTGAGGGTGGTTTGACGACCTGGGCCATGGTGTTTATATTGAACACAAATGAACACGAGGCGATTGGGCGAGCTGGGTGGCAGGTTGGGGCCTGGAGGGGCGCGGATCCGGGATGCGATGCGCGCCGGGTTGCGGTTTCTCGATGGCGAGTCGCCGGCCGGGCTTTGCCGGCGCGTGGGCTCCGTGATCGAGGAGGTGCCGGTCGTTCAGCCGATCGACAGGTCGGCCCTGCAGGACTCCTACGGCGGAGACAAGAGCAGCCTGTCCGACGATTTCCTTACCGGACGGGGGGTATTCTACCTCACCGAGCAGCGGCGGCTGTACCTGGACTGTACCGCGGGGCACTACCAGATGCTCTTCGGCTACAACCAGCCGGAGTTGCTCGCGGCGGTCGAGGAGGCGGTCGAGGCCGGCATTGTCTGGGATAACCACGCGGACATTCCCCAGGTGCCGGTGAAGTGGCTGGCTCATCGTCTGGTCGCCGTGGCCAACGCAGCGGAGGAGCGTGAACGGCTGGATACCGTGCTGCTCGGCATCTGTACGGGATCGGTCGCATGCGAAGCGGCCCTGAAGATTCAGCTATGTTGCTGGGAGCGGCGTAACGCCGCGACGGCCACACCTGCGTTGATCGTCCTTGACGGTCATTATCACGGTACGGACATGGTGCCGCAGTACATGAGGGGCATGTGGAAGCGCTACATTCGCAACCTGGAGATTGTGACGGTTGAGCCGAACGACCCGGACCAGTTGGAGGGGGTCTTTCGGGCGTATGGCTCGCGGGTGGCCGCGTTATGGGCGGAGCCGATCCTGATGAACCGCGAGGCGCTCGCCCTCGAGCCGACCTACCTTCAGCTGGCCCGCCGTTGGTGCAGCGAGACCGGGGCGCTGATGTGTGTCGACGAGATCCAGACCGGCTTCTGGCAGCCTGAGGTTTTTGCCTATCGGTCGCTCGGTTTCACGCCTGACATGGTCATAGTGGGCAAAGGCATGACCGCGGGGTTCCACCCCTTGGCGGCGGTGATCTACAGGAGCCGCAACGATGTGCTCAAGCAGTATGATGCGATCAACACCAACGGCAGTGCCCCGCTGGCCAGCTACGTAGGGTTGCGTTGCCTGGAGATGATTGCTGCCGACGCTCCCCGTTTTGCGGCGGTCGGAGACCGGTTCATGGCCGGCCTCAGAGCGTTGGTGAGCCGCCGTGGCGACGTGATGGCGGAGGTCCGCGGCAAGCGGCACTTGGCCGGCATCAAGTTCAAGCGTGCCCAGGAGGCGATAGACTTCCATCGCCGAGCGTTGGCCGGCGGGCTCTGGACCCGCGTTCATGCCTCGCGTCCCGGGCACAGCACGGTTCTCATGAAGCTGGCCCTGCCGGCGGACGATGTGATCGTGGACTACCTGCTCGGCAGGCTGGAAGACCTGCTCCCATGAATGCCTCGTCGCGTCAGAGTCAGGTGATCGAGATGCTGACCACTCGTGGCGAGTGCTCGGTGGGCTTTCTGGCCCGGCGGCTGCAGGTCAGCGGGATGACGATCCGTCGCGATCTGCGGGGACTGGCGGCGGCGGGGCGGGTGGTTCGCACCCATGGGGGGGCTACTCTCGCGCAGCGGATTTCATTCGAGTTCCAGTTTCTGAATCGCGCCCATCGGCATCAGGAGGCCAAGCTGGCGATTGCCGCTGTGGCGGCCGAACTGGTGCATGACGGCGACTCAGTCATCATCGATTCGGGAACCACGACCCTGGCCTTGGCGACACGCCTCAAGGAGAGGAAGGACCTCACGGTCATCACCACCTCCCTGCCGATCGTGTCCGAACTGCAGTTCTGCTCGAACGTGCAGGTCCTGCTGCTCGGCGGCCTGCTTCGTCACGGCACCCCTGATTTGGTGGGAACGTTGACCGAGACCAATCTGGAGCATCTTCGGGCGGATGTTGCCTTCCTTGGAGCGGATGCGGTCGACAGCCAGGGTCATGCGTACATCGATTCGATTGAAGTTGGCCGAATACTGACCAGGATGGCCGCCTCGGCCCAGCGAACCTACGCTGTAGCCGACAGCTCCAAGCTGGGGCGGACCGCCCTGATGCATTTTGGAGACGCCGGGAGTTGGGAGGGACTCATCACCGACGAGGGCATTCAGAGGAATCTGGCCACGGACCTCAGGCGGGCTGGAGTGCGGGTCATCAAGGCCGGCAACGGGAGAGACAGGACGAGATAGCGGTCTTCGCCGGTCGTGGCAGCTCGCGGTTGGACCGGCCCGAGCCTCGGTCGATGACCGACCTCAGCGAGGTCCGGCACGTGTTGCACCGCGCGTGGCCGTCCCCGCGAGACGGGGCCCCGCACACTGGTGCCGCGCCAGTCCGAGCCTCCGTCGGTGCCAGCGGTTGACGCATCGCCCCAGAATGGGTGGAACCAGAGACCATGGTGGTGTCCGCACCAGCGTTGAGCTGAACTTCATCGAAGCTGACCGGCGAATCCACGCCTTCTTCCTTCTCCATGGTCGATTCTCAAGTTGAGGCTGGTCGATTCAGGCCTACAGGTTGCCGCGCCGGTCGGATATGATTTCCCCATGCTCAAAACCACAGTCTATCCCACGTTGCTCTTCACCATCCTTGCCGCAGCCCCCCTGCCGGCCGCCGTTTCGCAATTGGCCCCGGCCGAGCCGGTCGTCGAGCAGACGCTGGAACTCGGGCCGGTGTGGTCCGGGCATCCGGTGGCGTTCTGCCTGCTCACTCATGAGGGTCGCCAGTATACCGCCTACTACGACGATCAGCGGCAGATGACCGTGGCCGCGCGGCGGTTGACCGAAAAGGAGTGGAGCTACACCCGGCTGCCTGAGACGATTAAGTGGGACAGCCACAACTACGTGACCATGGCGGTCGACGCGACCGGTCATCTGCACCTTTCGGGCAACATGCACTGCGTTCCGCTGGTGTACTTCCGCACGGAGAAGCCCGGCGACATCCAGACCTTCAGGCGGATTGCCGGGATGGTGGGCAGCGAGGAGAAGCGGGCCACCTATCCGCGGTTCCTCAAAGGATCCAAGGGCGAACTGATCTTCACCTATCGCGACGGCGGCAGCGGCAACGGCAACCAGATCTTTAATGTGTATGATCCGCGAATGCGAACCTGGCGGCGGCTCCTGGATACGCCGCTGACCGATGGTGAGGGTCAGATGAACGCGTATCTGGATCTGATCCAGCGCGACCGAAGGGGGGTGTTTCACCTCTGCTGGATCTGGCGCGATACGCCGGACTGTGCCACCAATCATGACATCTGCTACGCTCGCAGCCGCGATCTCGTCCACTGGGAGCAGAGCGACGGTACGCCGCTGAAGCTGCCGATCATGCTCAGAGCGGCCGAAATCGTCGATCCCGTGCCTGCGGGCGGCGGGGCCCTCAACGGCAACGTCCGGCTCGGCTTCGATGCCGAGGACCGGCCGGTCATCAGTTTCTACAAGTTCGACGAGAAGGGCATTACCCAGACTTACAACGCTCGCAAGGAAAGCGGCCGTTGGCAGGCTTTCCAGGTGAGCGAATGGGATTACCGCTACGTTTTCAGCGGGGGCGGCTCGATTGGCTCCGAGATCCGCATCGGCCCGGTGAAGGCCGAGCCCGACGGTCGGCTGGTCCAGACGTTCCAGCACTCCAAGGCCGGCTCCGGCCGATGGGTCTTGGAGTCGGAGACCCTCAAGCGGATTGCCACCCTGCCGGCCGTGCCCAAGGCAGGGGCTGCGTTATCCCGGGTGGAGTCGAGGGATTCGGGTATGTCCATTCGTTGGGCGGATGATGAAGGTCGGTCTGGTGAGCCCGGCGTGGGCTACATGCTGCGATGGGAGACTTTGCCCGCCAATCGCGACAGAGCCAGGGAAGGGCCGCCGCCGGCGCCGACGATGTTGAGGCTGGTGAAGGTGCGGGAGGTGGAATGAGGAAGGCGTGACGGGGAGGGCGGGGCTTCGACGCTGACTTCTGAAAGCCTGCGTCAACACCTCATTTCAGACCAGTGACACGCCCTTGCTCTTGCCGTTGCCGGCGGCTCGGCCCCAGCCCTTGCCGGCGGCCCAATCGAAGAGCATGAGCACGCGTTCCCGGGTGAGGGGAGGCAGTTCGATGCCGCGTTCGGTCATAAGCCGGCGGGTGTTAGTGGTGTCGAAGTGTGGGGTGTGTACCACGCGGGGCGTCAAGAGGTGATACTGGTCCCAGAGCATCGATTCGGCCTGGGTGCACTTGCCGACGACCTCGTTCGGGTCGGTGAAGTAGCCGCCGTACAGGCCGTAGTAGTCCTCGTAACATCGCTTCATGAAGTCGTTGGTCGGTGGCTCGGGGTTGGTCAGGTGGTAGATCCTGCCGTGGTACTGAGGGGCGAGGATGACCTCGGCGATGATCCGGGAGACAAAGTCGACGGTAATGAGGTTCTGCACATCATCGGGTTTGCCGGGGACGCGGAGGGGGATGAAAGTGCGGGCTCCATTGTTGGGGTTGAAGTACCGCTGCTTGAGCACACCGACCAGCCGGGCGAACTGGTAGAAGCCGCCGAACTGGGTCGTATAGCCGGTTTCGGAGTCGCCGACCAGGAAGCTCGGTCGGAAGACGGTGAGGGTCCGGCCGTTCTGTTCGCCCCACTGTTTGAAGAGGATCTCCGCCTGCCACTTGGTTCGTTCATAGTCGGTCTGGAATTCGGGCTCGGGTTCGTGGAACTGTTCCAGGATGACGCCGGTGTTCCATCCGCAGGTGTAGGCGGTACTGACCGTGTGGATGCGGCGGACGCTGTGGGCTTCCGCCCAGCGAACGATGGCTTCGGCGCCGCCCACGTTGGTCTTATGCGGGTCGCCGTTGCCGTTGGAGAAGAGCTGGAGGCTGGCGGCGTTATGGAGGATGTCGTCGGTTGGTCCCCAGTAAGGTTCGGGCAACCTGTCGGGGAGCGAGCCCTCGACGAGCACGAGTCGGTCCTGTTCGATGAGCGGGCCCGCGTCCAGGCCGACTTCTGCGAGCAGGGCCAGGAGGCGCCCGGAACTGTCGGCCAGCGGGGCACGAATGACGGCTACCACCCGATGGCCTCGGGTCAGCAAGTCGCGGAGGACGTAGTGTCCGAGGAAACCGGTGCTCCCGGTCATGAGCGTAGTACGTGGATGCTCGGCTCTCATGCTCAAGGCGCGTCCAACTCCGAACACATGGGGAAGCCCACACCCCACAGAGGGCCCCCTACGCGGGGTGCCGGGCCAATCTAGCAATCTTAACCGAAGGTCAGCGACACGCCAACCTTTCAGTGGGGTCCTGGAAACGGAGGCCCCGTCAAGTACAAGTCACTCCGAATGATGTAGCTCGCGGTCTGGCGGATTCGGAACAGCCGGTCCCGACTCCAACGCAGGGCGGCGAAGTGCTCGCTGTCCCGACTCCGGGCCAGGAGCGTGTCCTCGCTGACGTTCTCGTGCCACCAAGCCCGGAAGCGATCCGGTGGGGCGACGATGACCGGGCAGCCCTGTCGGCGAGCGATTGGTTTGATGACCGTGGCGATCGCATGCCGGGCCGCTGTCTGGATTTCTCTGTTATCGGAGACTGAGCCCGCAAAGACGAGATCGGCGGCCTGGGTTTGCCCAGCCTCGATCAGCCGGATGGCTGCCTCGATGTCCGCCGGGCTCGTGACCTGGGCGGTCAGTGGCGTGGCGGGTGGCGGGCCGCCGGGCCCCCAGAAGCGCACCCGGGCCGCGGCACACTCGGTGGTACCCAGGTAGAAGGTGAACCGGTCACTGGCCAAAGGTTGGTGGAAGCGGAACTTGAGTTGCCAGACGCCCTGTTCGTCGGCCTGGGCGATGGTCACCTGGAAGTGCTCGGTCTTGAAGGTCTGGCCACGCTGGAATCGGCCGTGGTCGGTCATGCCCTCGATCAGGAATCGGCCGAGTGCTCCGCTGAAGTAGGCTCGCTCCTCGACGGTCAGGGTGAAGGTGTGGGGGTCAAGTTGCTCCAACCGGCAGGGGCGGTCCATCCGCAGCAGGTCTGGGCAATAGGTCAGAGCGTGGCAGAGGAACGGGCTTGATGGGCCCTGGTCGAGGAGATCCGGCCGAAAGGAGGGCCCAACGGTTCCCAGGTAGTCGGCGGCCGCACCGCGCTGGAGTCCGTCCTTACCCCAGGCATGCTGGAGGTGGAGACGGGCGTAGATGTTGGTGAATGGCAGGTTGAGGAAGAAGAGGTCGGTGGCGGTCTTGGGCGGCGGGTCGTTGAGGACGTACTGGACGGTGCTTCTCTCGGCGGCCAGGTGCGAGTACCACATCGGCCGGTAGATGGGCATGTAGATGGTCGTCGCGATGAGGAACCAGATGGCCACCCCTTTGCTCCACCTTGTGACCCTGCTGGAAGGAGCCTCCTGGCGGAGCGCTGGGCCGAGGATCATACCCACCGCGAAGCCGATGCTGGGCATGTAGCCGACGTAGGGTGTGGCCACGACCTGGACGACCGGCAACAGCGAGAGCAGGATCCACAACGGCCAGATCCACCAGCCGCGGGTCCGACGGCAGGCGAGGTAGTAGCCACTGCCGAGGATGCCCAAGATCGCCAGCATGAGGGCACAGTCGCCGGGCACCTCGGTGAACGGGTTGTAGCGTCCGCTGGGGCCGATGGTCATGGGTGAGAGCCAGACGGCCGCGGTAAAGAAGTGCAGCAGTTTGGCCAGCAGCCACAGGCCGTACTCAAGGGTGTCCCCGTCCAACCGGCGAACGTAGAAGTCCGGCATGGGGTGATAGTAGAGGACCATCCGCCCATACAGGAATGCGATGCCGAGCAGAGCCATGGCCGTGTAGCCGGGCAGCCGGGCCCGCACGTGGTGCCGTCCGCCGAAGCACAGGTCGAACGCCACGCAGAAGACCGGCAGGACGATGGCGTTCTCGCGCGAGAGCAGGCCGAGGCACCAGAGGAGAATGGTGGCGGCGAGGAAACCGCGGTGCAATGGCGGGCGTGCGGGTGAGCGATCGGGGTCGCTGGGCACGCACCGACCGTAGTGTTTTGGTCTGCTTCCACCGAAGACATCGAGGCCCGAGGCCTTGATGTAGCACAGCAAGGCGGCCAAGGTGAGGGAGGTTTGCAGCACGATGTTCTGGGCGGCCAGCCAGGCGACGGCGAACACGTTGTGCGAGTAGACGATGAACAGGAGTGCCCCGACCACGGCCCAGGATCGCCGGCGAGTGGTCCAGAGGCACAAGCGATGAACCATGAAGGCGTTGGCCAGATGGAGAACGAGGCTGATCGCATGCCATGCCTTGACGCTCCCACCGGAAAGCTGGTATACGGTTTTGGCCACGAGGATGGCGAAGGGGCGAAGGTACTGCCAGAAGATCGGCTTTTCTTGCCACCAGGAGTCGATGAACTCGTCCGGTTTGATCGTGGCCGCGTCGAGCAGGGCGGCCGGTGACCAGTTGTGGTCGGCCAAGCGTAGCCGGTGCAGGTGATCGTCCAGATAGAGTCCGTCGAAGAGGGACCAGCCGTGGGCGGCCAGCGTGGCCGCGGTGAGGATGAGGATAACGAGCAGGTTGTAGGTGAACGTGGACATACCTCTCGCCGCAGGGCCGGGCAGGCAGCTTGTGCTAGGTTGGGAGGGAAGGTCGGAAGACATGCTCAACGGTTGGACTCAGCCTCGGTACGTTGCGGCGTTCAACACGGCCGGCGCTGCAGGGCATAGTGTACCTCTCGGTACGGCCGGCCGCAACGGCGGAGATCGGGGCGGAGTATTGGGCGTAAAGGTCTCGCGATCGGGTTTGTTCTTGGCCGCCCTGGCCTTGGTCGTGGCTGGCTCGGGCTGTTTTGCCGAGAAGTCGTTTCCGCTTGATTCGGCGAAGGTGGTCCGTATGACCGGCTCGGCGGGTTTGAATCCGGGGGCGGCCCCCCCCCTGTCAACCCGCGCATGGCTGGCGCGGTGCCATGGGCGTCTTGAAGGCCTGCTGACCCGACGGGGGCGACGTGTATTGCTGACCGAGCGGATGACCGATGCGAGCGGTCTGCCGGTGGACGTCTATGCCGCCCTGGGCAAGCGGCGCTCGGACCTGGGTCTCATTCTGAGGAACTTCAACGCCCTGGTGCATTCCTACCAGGCGGCTGCGCCCGGGTACGCGATCGACAACCCGGCGGCGCCATGGCCGGGCTTCGAGGACCGATGGATTCCCGTGACGGACGGGGTGCGATTGTGCGGGCGGTTGGGTTTCGCGGAGCGGAACGGGCAGATCAGGACCGCAGACTGCATTGTGCTGCTGCCGGGGATCTGGGGCGACAATGGCGTGGTCCGAACCCGCGATCTGGCGATGGGCTTGCGGGCCTGCGGTTTCCACGTCCTGGCCCTGGAGATCCGCGGGCACGGTCAGACCGAGGCCCGGTACCCGGAGGTCAGCTACACGTTCGGCGTGCTCGAGACGCTTGACCTGCTGAAGGTGTCGGAGTGGCTGCAAGACACGTACCCCCAGGTCCGGCGCACGGGTCTGATCGGCTTCTGCTGGGGGGGCAACATCGCCCTGCTGGCCGCCTGGTACGAGGGGTGTGGTGGACATCATCCGAGCATTACCGACGAGATGTCTCGCCGCCTTGATCCGGTGGCGCCGCGGGCCCATTTCGAGGCCGGGGTCATCACCTTCTCGACGGTGCTGGATTGGGAGCGGATCGTGGACGAGGCTGATCGCCCGCACAGCAAATGGCTTTCTCTTTCCCTGTATGCGATGCAGACGGTCATGGCCGATCGGATGCGTATGAAAGAGCATCCCGAGGTCAACGGCAACCTGCGCCGGCTGATTGCCTATGAGTATGCCGAGTCGCCGCTGAGTTCGGGAATGCCGATTGTGGACGGATATCGTTTTCTGCGTTTCGTGCCGCATTGCGACCTGCCGTGGGACGACAAACTGTCCTCGGTCCGTGTACCGACACTGATTGTCCACGCGATCAACGATCCGTTCACCATGGCCCAGAGCGTGGCCGACGTGATGGCCACGACGGACAATCCGAACGTGGCGGCCCTAATCCTTCGCGGCGGGGGGCATATCGGGTTCTTTCCGTACAACAGGGACTACGCGTGGAGCCTGATTGTCAGTTTCTTTGATCCGGAGACGGGGGCGGCGGCGAATCATCAACGCCTTGCTGAGGTGAGAGTGCTGCGGACCCCGTGAGGAAGGACACGAGCATTGGGTTGGCGACGTCGAACTCCGTGGGGGCGAGTTCACGATGTCGCGGGGTGTTCGCGGATCTGGTGTCGTAGGATTCGTCCGCCTAGAATCGCGGCCGCACTGAGCCGCTGGGCTTTCGTTCGCCGACCTCAAGGAGGTTCACTCGCATGTCGTTGGATCACCTGCTCCCGAGCCGCCACGGGAAGATTTCGTGCGTTTGCGGACTCAGCCTGGCCCTGGCGTGTTTCGGGCCGGTGCGTGCCGCCGATCCGAGGCCTGACTGGCCGGCCACATGGCTTCAGGCATGGGCGGATCCGCCTGCCGAGTTGCGCCCTCTACAGATCATCCACGGGCCGTCGGCCCAGATGGCGAGCCTCGAGGGGATGAAACGGGTGCAGCAGTCCGGGCTGGGCGGCATCGTCTGCAATGTCAACTTCAACCGGTACATGAACTCGGAGCCGCACTGGAAGACATTGATCGACACGGTCGAGGCCTGCCGCAAGCTGGGCATGGTGGTCTGGCTGTACGACGAGGACGGTTACCCCAGCGCGGCCGCCGGCGGGCTGGTGCTCAAGAGAAACGCTGACTGGGAATCGCTTGCCCTAGCCTATGATCCCACCGGCGCGGAGCCGTTCATTGTACGGCGGTCGTACGAGCATACCCACGCCTCGAACAACTTCTACGCGGCCCGGCGGTATCCCAATCTGCTCGACGCGGATGCGATGCGCTGCTTCATCGATTTGACCCACGAGGCGTACTACGCACGACTCGAAGCCTACTTCGGCAAGACCATTCGGGCAACATTCACTGATGAGCCGTCGCTTATGACGGTCAACCTCGGCCAGTTGGGCGAGCAGGTTCGCAAGAAGGTCCGCGTGGTCGACCCGATGGACGAGCGCGTCAAGCCGCTGCCCTCGGTTCCGTGGGCGAGCGATTTGCCGGATCAGTACCGCGAATGCTACAACGAAGACCTGATGGCGGCCAGAAAGAGCCTGTTTGAGGGTGACAGCGACGCGGATCGCCGGGTCCGGCGACAATACTGGGCGATGATCGCGGACCTGCTGGCCGACCGGTTTTACGGGCCGATCCAGGATTGGTGCGGCAAGCACGGAATAGCCTCCTCCGGACACATTCTCCACGAAGAGCAGCTGGTGGCTCATCCCGCCCTAGAAGGCAACAGTCTGAAGATGCTCGGGCGGATGGACATTCCCGGCTTGGACATGCTGAGTTCCGATCCGACCACTGTGCTCCATGGCGGCTGGCTGACGGCTTCGCTGCCTTCGTCGGCGGCTTGGCTACACGGACGCCGGAAGGTCATGACCGAGGTGAGTGATTTTGCGCAGACACTGGGGGGCGGCAAGCCGGTTCCTTTGGCGGGCCGACAGGCAACGGCCGCATGGCAGGCGGCGTTGGGCGTGACCGAGTTCACGCTCTACTATGGAACACTGGGAGCGATTGTGGCGGATCACGCGCCGGAGCAGGACCAGGCGGACTACCGTGCGTACTGCGAGTATGTGGGCCGGCTTAACGCCTTGCTTCGCGAGGCCGAGCCGACCGTGCGTGTGGCCCTCTACTACCCCATCTCCGATCTGTGGGCCGAATACAAGCCAGTTGCTCAGCCAATCAAGATCGAGGCGCAGTCTCCACGCATGCAGAAGATCGTCGGTTCGTTCGGTGAGTTGGGCCGGCGGATGCTGACCTCGCAGATTGGCTTCGTGCTGGCCGATCACGAGCTGCTGGCCGGCGCGGAGGTGCGAAACGGCAGTATGGTCATAGGTGGTCAGAAGATCCAGGCGCTGGTTCTACCCGAGGACGTCGCCCTGCCCTCGGCGGCCGCGGCCGTGGTGGAGGCATTCGCCAAGACTGGCGGCCTGGTCATGGAAGGCGGCGCCTCCCCACGACCGTTCCAGATGACTCGTCTGCAGGAGTTGTACCGGGACGGCCGGCTTGACCCGCCTTCCACGCAAATCGTCGTGGGCCGATTCGAACGCGAGGGGCGGAGGATTCTGCTTGTGGCCAACGCCGGCCACGAGGCATATCAGGGAGCCGTTCGTCTGGGAGAATCGGTTGGGGGGTGGTTGGCCGATGCGGATCGGGGTCGGGTCGATGTGGCAGCTGAAGTCAGCGGGGGTCAGTATCGCATCGCGTTGCCGGCTCACAGCTCGCGTTTTCTGATCGTCGGCGGACGCCGGTGACGGATCGTCCAACCCCACGCTTTGCCCCCAGTTCTCCCATCGCTGGTGGCTGTATCCCCTTGAACAGTCTTGGGTTATGATTGGCTGTGTGCTCCAGGCTCCCGGCATGTCTTCGTTTCCCTGGTCGAAAGCCAGGAGCAGCAGGGCGGTGCCTGCGTAAAGACCTGTAAAGAGACGGCTTCTTCCTTGATTCGAGGGAATTAGTCCTATATAGATGGCAATAGAAGTCTCAGAGGTAGGTGTTTTCAATTCGGCCATCATCTCCCTGCCGAAGGAGTCTGCGGCATTCTCTGGAGGTTGTGGTACACGCACGTAAGCAGGCCAATCATGAGACTGGAGAAGTGGCTCTGTATGTGTTGTTGCCTGGTGGTAGTCTCCGCCCTGGGCGTCAGTACGGCCAGGGGAGACAGCGGGCTGTATGCCAGCACGCTGGACGACACCTTGGCCTCGATGCGGAGTTCGTGTGGCGTGTATGCGACGGCCAACCCGCCGGTGGTGACCGCCACAGGCGCGGTCGAACCCACTCGTTGTCCGGTTGTGGAAACGAAGTGTCCGACGGCGGAGACCCAGTGTCCCACGTTGAACACGATCTGTCCGACGGCCTCAGGTTGACCTGGACCTGACCGTGGTCATCGTGTAGAACGATTAGGGGGGCGGTCCGCACAAGACCGTCCCCCCTTTTTGTGAATGCGTGGGGCGAGTGTGTGGTCTGTCTCGCGCCGGTGATAGAAGCGAACGCGCATGATTCCAAGACCTCGTGACAACGCTGCTTCGTGGGCCGAACCTGGGCACGGATTGGTGCCGGTCGCGACGGCGGGTCTGGCGGCTGCGTGGCTGGCGGCTGGCTCGACGGGCCTACTAGCTCACCCGCTGCGCCACGTGTTGACCTGGATCCTGCTGGGAGCGGCAGTGGCGTGGGCCTGGCCCCTTCGGGGCGGAACGGCGGCGAGATGCGTGCTCGCGGCGGCGGCCGTCATTCTGGCAGCAGCCCTGAGCTGCTCTTTGCTGGGCTGGGTGAACGTCTTGGTCGCGGCGGTGGTGCTGGCCTTACTGGCTGCGGGGCGTCTGGAGCATGACCGACGAGTTATCCTGTCGGTGGCGGCGGCCGTGACACTCTTCGCCGTGTACCGGCTAGCCATGCATGGGATCGCCCCGGTGTGGCTGGCGGTGGATTGGGTCGGGTGCAGCCTGGGGCAGCTAGTACTACAACGCTAAGAAAGCTCAAGAAACCTCATGCGACCAGCCGATGGGTAGTTCGAGTGGAACTCGAACACAGGAGGCCCTGGGCATGGACGCCGACACGATTCTCCGGATAAGGCCGGCA
>JAGNEZ010000047.1 GCA_018003015.1 Phycisphaerae bacterium
GCTTAGAAGATGGCGTACCGCCTTGGAAGCACGACCGGACTGCACGTCGGGTTCGCTCTCGCTGCATTGGCCGTCGGCCTGCAGTCGCCACCGGCTCCGGCTGACGAATATCGGGCGTTCTGGGTCGATGCCTGGGGACCCGGCTTCCGCAGCCAGTCCGAGGTCGAAACCTTGCTTGGCAAGGTCGGCGATCCGGCCAACGTCGGGCGCATCCGCGAGGCCAACTGCAATGCGGTCATCGTCCAGGTCCGGCGTCGCGCGGACGTGTGCTATCCCTCGGCGGTCGGCGAGCCCTACATGTCCGACCTGTCCCCCTGGAATTTCAACGCCCTGCAGGCCATGATCGACGCTGCCCATGATACCACCGGCGGCAAGCAGCGTATCGAGGTCCACTGCTGGCTGGTCACCTTCGCGACCGGCAAATCCGGATCGGCCGGCGTGGTCTACCAGGCCCATTGCTCCACCCCGACGGGCAGCCTGATTACGCTCGATAACTACTGGCCGACACGCGACCAGAACGGGGCGGAGACCGATGACAAGGCTTTCGACCCTGGACACCCCCTGGTCCTGAAGTACACCACCGACGTCTGCATGGATATGGTCAACAACTTCAACGTTGACGGCGTACACTTCGATTACATCCGCTTCACCGGCAACAGCCAGGGGTACAACCCGACCAGTATCGCCCGCTACAACGCCCGCTACGGACTCACCGGGCAGCCGGCGTCCACCGATGAACGATTCAAGCAATGGCGCCGAGACCAGGTCACGGCCGTGGTTCGCAGGGTCTACGCCCATATCCAGCAATCCAAGCCGCAAGTCAGACTGTCAGGCGCGTTCGTCACCTGGAACCCTTCGCCCACCACATCCACACGGGAAGGCTTCAGGGCCACCCGGCCGTACTACGACGTCTACTCGGACTGGGACAGCTGGATCCAGGAGGGCATTGTGGATATGGCCGTCCCGATGACCTACTACAACTGGGGGGGCTCGCTGGCCGCCGACTACACTCGCTGGATGAACTTCGAGAAGGACCGCAAGGGCGACCGGCACATGGTCGTCGGGCCGGGAATCTACATGAACTCGCTGGACAACGCGATCTACGAACTGCAGATGACGCGGAATGCGTCGCCGGCAGGCAATCACGCTCACGGCTTCTGCGGCTACTCGTATCGAGCCCCTTTCACACTGGGCTCCTCCTACGGCCCCTGGACTGACTTCGCTCCGCGACTGCTCAGTGACGTGACACCGGTCAAGGCCGCCATTCCCGACATGCCGTGGAAGTCCAGCCCCACCAAAGCCCACCTCATGGGAACCGTCACCCTCGTCTCCAGCGGCGCCTGGGCGGACGGGGCAACAGTCGGCATTGCCGGCCCCGAAAGCCGGAGCATGGCCACCGACGGCACCGGCTTCTACGCCTTCATCGACCTCACCCCGGGAACGTATCAGCTCACCGCGAGCAAGGCAGGATACCCCGATCTGACCGCAACCGTAAGCGTGGCCCTGGGCGCGGTGACCGGCAACATGTACGAACAGGACTTCTCACTCGGGGGGAACATTCCACCGGTGATCAGCGAAGTCAATGTGACCGCTCTCACCGACCACACGGCGTCGATCACCTGGACGACGGACACGCCGGGAACTTCCCAAGTCGAGTACGGCACGACGACCAGCTATGGCGCTCAGACGCCGCTCGATGCAACCAGAGTCACCCGCCATGCTGTCACCCTGGCGGCTCTGGAGCCCAACACCCGCTATCATTTCAGGGTCATGTCAGCCAACGACTATGGCCCTTCGACGTCCGCGGACTTCACCCTGGCTACCGACGGTCCACCAGAGATCTCGGACATCAAAGCCGCCAGTGTGGCCGCGACCGAGGCGGTGATCACTTGGACCACCAACGCCGCGAGCACCAGCCAGGTCCGCTACGGGCTGACCGGCGACTATGGGAGCCAATCCTTGCTGGACCCGACCAGGCTCACCAGCCACTTCGTGACGTTGACCGGCTTGACGCCCTTAACCGCCTATCATTACCAGGTCGTCTCGACCAATGACTACGGGTCAAGACAGTCGGCCGATCTTACCTTCGCCACGCCCGAAATGCCCACGGAATACTTGATCGACAATACCGATTCCGGCTGGGCCAATACCTCGCCCTCCGGAAACTGGACGGTAGGCGTCGCCGCGGCCGTGCCGCGCATCGGAGTCAACTACTTGTATACCTCGGGCGTGGGAAACACCGATGAATGGGCCGCCACCCGCAAGTGTACCTGGACGCCCAACCTGGCCCTCAAAGGCTACTACGACGTGTATGTCTACTACCAGATCGGAAGCAACCGCTCGAACTCGGCGCCCTACCAGGTTCATCACCAGGCCGGAACACTCACCAGCGTCCAGAATCAGAACTCGAGCTCTCCGAACCAAAGCGGCTGGTTCCTGATCGGCCAGGACCTGCTCTTCCTGGCAGGGACTTCCGGCTACGTCGAGCTGGGCAACAACACCGCGGATACCAGATACGTCAGCGCGGACGCCGCCAAATTCGTCTTCAAGAGCCCCTTCGACGTGACCCCGCCGAGCACCCCCGTGGTCACCGACGAGGGAGCTTGCACGCTTTCAACCTCGGTCCTGAGCGTCACCTGGACCACCGCCGACGCGGAGTCCGCCATCGCCAGGAGCGAATACCGCATTGTTCAGCTGGCCGGACCGACGGTCCGCGATTGGACCGACGTCGGCACCCAGACCCAGGTGACCGCAACCGACCTTACCCTGCTTCCGGGCCGAAGTTATCGTGTCCAGGTTCGAGCCACCAACGATGTCGGCCTGGCCAGCGAGATCGGAGCATCCGACGGCATTGTGGTGTTCGGCTTCGACGTGGACGGCAACACCCTGGTCAACGCGAGCGACATGAACACCTTCCAGCAGTGCCTCGCCGGACCGGAGATCCCTTACCCCTCGACCGCAGCCCCGGACTGCGGCCGGTTCGACACCGACAGCGACAACGACGTCGACATGAGCGACTTCGCCGTCTTTCAGCGCTGCCTGACCGGCCCCGACCCGATCGACCCGAATTGCGTGAAGCCGTAGACAACGCCCGACTGACCGCGGCAGCGGAATCCGCGAATTCACCGTCAGGCGGAGTCGCTGCTCGCCGCCCACGGGGGCCGGTCAATGCGCTGCGGGCGCCACAGCGAAACGAGCGTGCCCCTGGTCTCCACCGACAGGTCACCCCAAGATCGAATGTCCAGATCGATGCGAGCCACGGCGCAAGTAGCCATGCGCGAGCGGCCGTTGCTCAACAAATCCACCAGATCCTCCAGGCACGGATTGTGACCCACCAGCAGCACCCGTTGACGTTCGTCGGCCAACTTCTGCAAGCACGAAATGCAGTCCTCCGGAGCGGCATCATAGAGTTCGCTCAGAACGTCAACCTCACCCGTATAGCCGCAGGCTTCCGTCACCCGGGCGGTCGTCTTGCGAGCCCGTTTGGCCGACGAACTCAACACGAAATCCGGGACCAGCCCGCACTCCAGCAGATACTGGCCAGCCATCGGCGCCTCGCGTTTCCCCCGCTTGTTCAGGGGACGATCGTGATCCGGCAGCTCCTCGTCGTCCCAGCTTGACTTCGCATGCCGAAGCAGCAACAGTGTCTTCATCCAAGCCTCCCGTCGCCGCGGTCAGCGGCTCGTCCTGAACAGTCGTCCATCTTCCCCCTCCGTCGGCCGCCGGGTCAGATGCCTTCGCCCCCGGGCCGATACGGCTCAAACGTCGTCTGCCGGTGCTGCTCCGCCTGCCGGGCGATCTTCCGCACTTCCCTGAAAAGACTCTCCTGGCAGCGGACCGCCCGGCCACCCTTGTGACGCGGCAGTTGATAGCTGCCGTCGGACGCCAGATGCCGACC
Source organism: Phycisphaerae bacterium (assembly GCA_018003015.1). NCBI lineage: Bacteria > Pseudomonadati > Planctomycetota > Phycisphaerae > Phycisphaerae bacterium. Next base: position 3,899 of record JAGNEZ010000047.1, read on the forward strand.
CTTGACCGTGTCTTTGAAACATGTCTCCATGATGTCCACCAGCCGCGCCTTGCAGGCCGGATCCTCGATCGGCACCAGGAGTTCGACCCTGCGGTCCAGGTTCCGCGGCATCCAATCCGCGCTCGAGATGAACACCAGCTCGTCACCCCCGTTGTAGAAGTAAAACAGCCGGCTGTGCTCCAGATAACGATCCACAATGCTGATCACGCTGATGTTCTCGCTCAATCCGGGAACACCCGGCCGCAGGCAGCAGATCCCCCGGACATTCAGTCGGATCTTGACCCCCGCCCTCGACGCGGCATACAGCACTTCAATCAACGCAGGGTCAACCAGCGAGTTCATCTTGGCCATGATCCGGGCCCGGCCACCCTGGCGCTTCCGCTCCGTCTCCACCTCGATCAGCTCGATCAGTCTCTCCCGCAACCCCAGCGGCGCCATCTCGATCTTGCGGAACTTCTGGGGCTGTGAGTAGCCGGTAATGGTATTGAAGAAGCTGGTGGCATCCGAGACCAGCTCCTCATGGGTGGTCATGAAGGAGGCGTCGGTGTATTGGCGGGCGGTGATCTCGTTGTAGTTGCCGGTGCCGAAGTGGACGTAACGCTGAACTCCGTGCGGCTCGCGACGAATGACGATGCAGACCTTGGCATGAGTCTTGAGTCCCTTGACGCCGTAGATGACCTGCACCCCGGCCTGCTCCAGCTCGCGAGCCCACTCGATGTTCCGGGCCTCGTCAAACCGAGCCTTCAATTCGACCAGAGCGGTCACATGCTTGCCCCGCTCGGCGGCCCGGGCCAGGGCTGCGACGATCGGGCTCTTGCGGCTGGTGCGATACAGGATCTGCTTGATGGCGAGCACGTCGGGATCATCGGCCGCCTCCTCGACCAGCCACACGACCGGGTCAAAACTGTCAAACGGATGATAGAGCAGGACATCGCGCCGGCTCAGAATGTCGAAGATGCTGAACTTCAGGTCGACGTCCGGCGAGGGATGCGCCGGCCAAGGCTCGTATTTGAGATCCTCGAAACCCTGCAGCTCGGTCAGCCGCATGTAGGCTGCCAGATCCGGCGGCCCTGCGACCGCATAGACGTCCCGCGACGACACGTCCAGCGACCGCTGCAGAAACTCCAGCACCCCAAGGCTGGCCTGCTGCGAGATTTCCAGTCGAACACAGTCGCTTTGTTTGCGCTGATCGAGAATCTCCTCCATTTCCTCCAGAAGATCGAACGCCAGATCCTCTCGCACACTCAGGTCCGCGTTGCGGTTGATTCGGAACGGCACAACTTCCAGCACGTGCTCGCCGGGAAAGAAGCGCTGAATGAAAAGAGTGCAGACGTCCTCCAGCAGAATGTACTCATACCGCCCAATGGCCGGCAGGGTGACGTGCCGCTGAAGGGCCCGGCCGAACGGAATCACGGCGTAGCGGGCCTCACGCTCGCCCGCCCCCGGATCCACCCGAACGCAGAGCGTCAGCATGCGATCGGTCAGCAGCGGAAACTCCCGATCCCCGCCCACGGCCATCGGCGTCAGAACGGAGAAAACCTCACTCTCGAAAACCTGCTCCACGGCCTTCAGCTGCCGGTCGGAGAGTTCGCCCGGCCGCCTTCGCATCACCCCCCCCTGGGCCAGGGCCGGTTCAATGTCGTCGAGATAGCAGCTGTATTGCCCCTCAACCATGCGGCGGGCACGCCGGCTGACCGCCTCGAGCTGCTCCTCGGGGCTCATCCCCGCCGGATCCGTCTTCTGGCTGCCTTGACGTACGAGTTGCTGCAACCCTCCGACCCGCACCATGAAGAACTCGTCGAGGTTGGATGCGGTGATGGCCAGAAACTTGATCCGCTCCAGCAGAGGGATGGCCCGGTCTCGGGCCTCGTCAAGCACCCGCTCATTGAACTCCAGCCAGCTCAACTCCCGGTTGATGTAGGTCCGCGGTTTCATGATCTCGCTCGACGCAGCAGTACCTGCATGCCGTAGGTCTCCTCGAACATCGGCCCTTTCTGGTCGAGGGCCAATTGCTCGAGGGAAAGATCCTCGGTGTTGGGAATCGCAATCACCAGCCGGCCATCCTCCCGGCTGCACCTCAACTCCGTGACTCGCTGACTCCGCGAGCAGTCCAGGGCGTCGGCAACCCGCAGCAGAGCCGCCATCTTCGCAACCACGATCCGACGGGTACGATCCAACGTCGCATACCCCTCGTGCGTCGGTTTGGGCGAGGCCCGCCGCGCATACCGGGCAACCAGGGCAACCAGCCGCACGTCCATCTTGCTCAGTCCGAACAGATCACTGTTCATGATCACGTACATCGAGTGCTTGTGATGGCTGGCCGGGTTGACAAAAGCCCCAATCTCGTGCAACAGGGCCGCGAGATAGAGAAGCAGCTCGTAACGCGGATCGAGCTGGTGCTCGCCCTGCAGGGCGTAAAACAGCCGCCGGCACAGCTCGCCCACGTGACGGGCGTGAGCCTCATTGACCTGATACTTGCGCGCCAGATCTATCGCCGAGCGGATGATCTGGTTGTTGAACTCCTCGGTCCATACGCCTCGCGTGGCCATCTGGTGCAGCAACCCGTCGCGCAGGTTGACCGGGGCGACCAGGACCTCCCGGAGATCAAAAGCCCGGGCCATCTCCACGTAGGTCAGCAAGGCCGGAGCCAGTGTCTCGGCCTCCGGAAACGTCAGATGATACTCCTGAACGATTCGCCCCGGCGTCAGGTCAAGAAGGTCGTCGGTGAGGCTCTCCAGCGCGGCCAGAGATAAGCGATTGATGCCGTCCGGGTCCCAGCGATCCAGCAGCCGCGAAGCCGCAAAACGAACATCACCACCAAGAGCAATCATCTCGATCGCCACGCTCCGCGACACGTGCTGAATGACCTCCTCTACCGTGATGCGGATCTGGCTCACCATGATCTGCCGGGTCTTCACCGTCGGAGCACGATACGTGTTCAGCATCTCCCGGAGCCGGATCGCTCCCAGCCGGTAGGTGCGGGAGAACGCCACGTTGTCGCCCTGGACAACGAGCAGCTCGGTGCTGCCGCCGCCAACCTCGATCACCATGGCCCGGGCCCCGGCCAGCTCCGGCTCCGCCTTCAGGAGCGGCTGGATCCCCAGGTAGGTGATCCGGTTCACCTCCGCTTCATCCAGCGGCTCAACCTGAAGCCCGGTCGCGATGGCAATGCGGTCCACGAACGCCAGTGAATTCGCCGCCTCGCGAACGGCGCTCGTCGCAACGACACGGATCCGGTTCTCCTCACTAACCCCGTATTCCTTGAGCAGACGCTGGTAGCTGCGCAACACCGCCACGCAATCCTCAATGGTGCTCTTGCGCAAATGCCCGCGAGTGAACGTGTCCTTCCCCAGATCCACTTCCCGCGACACCGACTCGAGGATCCGGATCCCTCCCGCCGGACCGATCTCCGCGACAGCCATACGCACAGAACCCGCCCCAATGTCGATAACCGCCACCGGCGTCGTCCCGGCGACCTTCTCGCCCGGAACCGTCGCGGTCGCTTTGTCAGGCACATTCGACTTCATGACAGCGGCCACCATCACTTGACGACCGATTCCCGAGCCCAGGCGGCAGCGCCCATGGCCGCAGCATCGTCACCGAGTTGGGCCGGAACCACCTTGAACGATTTGGCAAAGGCCGGCAGAACACGCTTTCGGGCAGCGCGACCCACGCCATCCACGAACAACTCCGGCATGGCCTCCACCAGACCGCCGCCGAGGATAACCGTGTCCGGAGCCAGCAGGTTCACTACGCCCGCCAGGACAACGCCGATCGACCGGGCCGCCTGCCGGACAATCTCCTCAATCGCCTGATCACCTTCCTTGATCGCCTCGGCCAGCGTCGCGCTGCGAATCTCGGCCAGGTCTGCGCCGGCCTTGGCCTGGAGGTGCGGGGCCTCGCCTCGGCATACCGCTTGGGCGGCAGCGCCGGCGATGGCCAGCCGACTCGCGTGAGCCTCCAGGCAACCTCGCTGCCCGCAACCGCACAGGCTTCCGTCGGGAAACAGCGGTACGTGGCCGATCTCCATGCACGAGCCCGTCTTGCCGCGCAGAATCTTGCCTTCGTACACACACCCGCCACCAATGCCAGTGCCCGGGAAAACCCCAATCACACAGCGCCCCGATCGTCCCGCCCCAAAACGGTACTCACCGTAGATTCCGGCATCCACGTCGTTCAGAATCACCGCCGGACAACCGAACTCCTTCTCCAGCATCGCCTTGATGGGCACGTCCTTCCAGCCAAGGTTGGGTGTGTCGAGAATGATCCCCTGATCCAGATCCAGCGGGCCCGGGCAACCGATACCGATCCCCCCCAGGCGATCGCGGGCAATGTGGGCTTCGTCGAGCATGGTCTGAATGACCTGCACCATCCGCCTGAAAACGGCATCCGTTCCCTCCTGCCCTTTGGTCTTCTTCCGGTTGCGCCCCAGCATCTGGAACTCGGAGTCAAAGACCGTGGCCAGCATCTTCGTGGCCCCCAGGTCGAATCCCACCCAGTACGTCTCGTCCGGTTTGGCTGCCATGATGAAGCAAGGATAGCAGACTCGCCGCCCGAACACCACCCGGCGCTTGACCACGAGGAGCAGGTTGCAGTCCCCGTCAACCACGCGGATAATGAAGTCCGGATGGCAGCGCGCAACCGGATCATCGCGACGTTCCACCCGTGGGAAATCGACCGGCCCGCGAACCATGGCCTTCATGCCGCCGACCAGGCCGCTTGACGCCAGCCGATCGGGGAACGCAAGCCTTGGCCAGCAAACGACTCCTGCCCGATGGCCAGCAACGCTTCGGCGCCCACATGTCGATCGCCGGCGGGCTGCACCAGGCGCTCGTACTCGGCCGCAAGACCGGCTGCAACTGCATTCAGATCTTCGTCAAGAACCAGCGGCAGTGGCACGCGCCACCGCTGACTCAAGATCAGGTCCAAGCCTGGCAGAGAGCCCTGGCGGAATCGGACATCCGGCCGGTGATCGCCCACAGCACCTACCTGATCAACCTCGCCAGCCCCTACGACCAACTCTGGCAACGCAGCATCAACGCTTTCACCGACGAACTCGAACGATGTGAACGACTCGGTATCACCGCCCTGGTCATCCACCCCGGGGCCCACCTCGGCCAGGGAGTCGACCGGGGCATTGCCCGAGTCGCCCAGGCCCTCAATGCCATCCACGCCCGCACCAGGGGTTTCACCGTCAAGACCACCCTGGAAACCACCGCCGGGCAGGGCTCGTGCCTGGGCAGCCGGCTCAACCAGCTGGCGGCCATAATTGAACAAACCCGGGAGCCCGACCGAATTCGCGTCTGCGTGGACACCTGTCACATCTTCGCTGCAGGATACGACCTCAGCTCCGCGCAAGGCTACGCGGCAACGATGGCCGATCTCACCCACCATATCGGCCTTGGTCGAATCGTCGCGTTCCACCTCAACGATTCGCTGAGCCCGATTGGCTGCCACAAAGATCGCCACGAACACATCGGCCGCGGGCACCTGGGCCGCAGTGCATTCCGACACCTGCTGAACGACCCCCGATTCCTGGGCCGCCCTATGATCCTGGAAACACCCAAAGGACAGGATTCCCGCGGCCGCGACCTGGACCGCGTCAACCTCGCCACCCTCCGGCGGCTGGTCGTCTCCGTCAAAACCCGCCCCACCGGCGCCGGCAAACCCCATGCATGAACGCCCGGCAGCAGCCCGCCCTATCGACAAGTGACCACCCGCGGTTAGAATCACCGGATATGGCGGTGCGTCCGAGCCCTCGGATTCACCTCCACGAAGTGCCACCTAACGTATCGGATCATTCGCTGCCGGAGGTGCGACCATGAGCGACACGAATCGTGATCCCGTAACGCCTCCCCCGCCTCCGCCCCTGCCTCCATATTCCACCACCCCCCCAGTCTGCGCAGCGATGCCCTACGCGACAAGAACGCAGGAGTCAAACTGGCCCAAGGTGATCGGCATCATCGCTGTCGTCTTCGCCATCTTCGGAATCGTGGGAGGCGTTTGCGGCCTGGTGTCCTGGCTCGGAATGTCAGCCATGCAAGTCAGCATGCCGTCTTCCGGGCAAGTGGTGAAGGCCAACCTGCCGGTCATCACCGAGATGGGCAAGTGGCGGGCGTACACCTTGGTGGCCGGCGCGGTCAGCTTCATCCTCCAGATTGTCTTGCTGGTCAGCGCGATCCATCTCATGAAACGCCGGCGATGGACCATCCCAGTCCTCCGGATCTGGGCCTGTTTGTACATCTTCTTCTCCCTCATCGGGACGACAATCAGCTACCACATGCAGAAGGAACTCTACCAGCAGCTGGCGTCCGGCGGAGGGCCCCAGGGATCATTCCCCATGGCCGCCCCTCAGGCATTGATCGGCCTGGGAATGCTGTTCGGCATCCTCTGGGCTTGCGCCCTGCCGGTTTTCGTACTCATCTGGTTCTCGCGGCAGAAAATCAAGGCCGAGACGGCCACATGGGTCTGACCACGATCATCAGCCCTGCCAGGGACACCCTGTTGGACAGGTTCACGCCATGAAGTGCAAGAGGTGCGGATACCGACTCTGGCAGCTTCCTACCCGTCGATGCCCGGAATGCGGTGCCGACTTCCGGCCCAGCAACTACGAGTTTGTCCCCAACAGCGTTGAGTTCTCCTGCCCCCACTGCCGGCAACCCTATTACGGCACCGGCCCCAAAGGCCATCTCGAGCCCATCGCATTCAACTGCGTGACCTGCGGCCGACCGGTCACCATGGACGAGATGATCCTCAGCCCGGCGCCCGGCACGAGCGAAACACAGACCGAGGTCTTCCGCCTGCCGTGGCTGGACCGCAAGGAACGCGGTTGGCTCCGCGCCTGGTTGGCCACCGCACGCAGCGCCATGCTCAGCCCTGCCCAGATGATGAAGGGCGTGCCCGTCGAGAGTTCAGGGTGGGAGGCATTTGGCTTCGCGTTCCTCAATACCTTGCCCCCGATGATCATCGCGGTGCTGCCCATCGCCGCAGTCATGCTCGTCATGACCCTGGCCACTCCACGCTCCGCCGTTCCCATCTTCGTCCCTGTCATCGTGGCCGTCGAATTCGCGGTCATTGGAGTCGTATGCCTCGTGGCAACGGCGGTATGGGCAGTGACTACCCACCTCCTGCTGCGACTCACCGGCCAGACCGCCGGTCCGCTCCTGCGAACCCAGCAGGCCATCTACTACAGTTCCGGCGCCAACCTCATCAGCGCCATCCCTTGCCTGGGCTACTACGTGGGCTGGATCTGGTGGATCGTGAGCGCCATACTCGCGGTGAAGGAAGGCCAACGCGTACACGGCGGACGAGCTGTGTTCGCCGTGCTCGGACCGCTGGTAGGCTGCGCCCTGTTGTTCGCCGGTTCTGCCGCCGCCTTGATCGCACTGGCCAAAACGGGCACCTCCTTGCCACTGCCAACCGTCACGCCTCTCACTCAGGCCGACACGAGTAAGGTGACTCAGGCCGTCATCCGTTACATGGGGCGACATAACGGCCGCAGACCCGATCACGCCATCCTCCTCGTCACTCAGGGCGATCTCCTGGTTTCGGATTTCATCAACTGCGACTCCGCAACCACCCTCGGCAACATCCCCCTGGCCGGTACCAACCTCGACTACTTCAACTTCGCCAGACCCAACGAGCGAATCCAACTCGCCAAGAGAGCGGTCGCCGACCTGCCCATGGGAACTGTCGCCCACCGGTTGGGCGACTTTGTCTTTACCTGCACAGGCGTGAATCTACCCATTTCCGACAATCGGCTGTGGGTCGTGGTGCAAATCGTCGATCCGGTCGCCAACGCCGGCCAGCCCCCGCCATCCCACCTAATCTGCGGCATGACAGATGGCACCACGAAGACGACGCCGGTAGCCGACTTCCTGGCCGACCTGAAGACACAGAACAGTGTCCGGGCGGAGCATGGCCTGCCCCCGCTACCCGACCTGCGAACGATCACCCACAGCCAACCCGCCACCTCCGCACCGGCGGAAGCCTCAGAGTAACTGGACACCACGACCATATACGCCATACTGGTGTCCGAGTCCTGTTCGCTGACACTTGCCACGGGGAGGCTTTGCCTTGACCTGCTCCACCATGATGCGAAACATGCTGCTCGCCTCACTCGTCCTCCTCACTGCCAGCCGACATGCCGTTCGCGCCGACGACTGGCACCACGAGCTGGCGACGCCGCGCCCGGAGTTCAGCCAGATGCCCTTCTGGTTCTGGAACGACCAGCTGGACGAGAAGGAAATCAAGCGACAAATGGCCGATTTCCGCGAGCACGGCGTCTACGGCTTCATCATCCACGCCCGCATGGGACTGTCCAAGGATATCCCCTACATGGGCGAACGCTGGCTTCAACTCGTCCGCGCCGCCGTCGAGGAGGCCAAACGCACCAACATGCGTGTGTGCCTCTACGACGAAGGCATGTACCCCTCAGGCTCCGCCCATGGCGAAGTCGTTCGCTCAAACCCAGCCTTCGCGGCCAAGGGCCTGACGATGACCATGCAGGACGTCACCGGGCCAACCGATCTGCCCCGTCCGGCCCCCAGGAACGGCACCCTCGTCGCGACGCTCATCGCCAAGCCAACGCCCGATTCGAAGGCCAAAACCGTGGAACCGACCAGCCTGCAACTTGTCGACCCGGCCGCCACCTCGATCAAGGTCCCCGAAGGTCCGTGGCGCGTCATGACTTTCGCCTGCGTGCCCTCCAAGGGGCGCATCCGCGGAGTCCACGAAGACGAAGAAGACTCCGCTCCAACCGCTCCGCCAGCCGCCAACCTGCTCGATCCCGCCGCCATGCGGGCCTTCATCCGCTTCGCCTACGAGCCCTATGACCGAGTCCTCGAGGAGCATTTCGGCAAGACCGTGATCGCCATGTTCACCGATGAACCCAACATGCTCGGCCGCCGATCGACACCCGGCCTACAGCCCTGGACCGACGGCATCGAGCGCGACTACCAGAGACAGCACGGCGACTCCCTGCTGCCCCTGCTGCCCGCCCTGTTCCTCGACATCGGCCCGAAGACCGCCACCGTCCGAGCCGGCTTTCGTCAGACCCTTGCGAGAAAACTCAACGATAGCTACTACCGCCAACTCTCCGAGTGGTGCGACGGCCACAAAATCGCCCTCACCGGCCACCCCGCCGGGCCAACCGAGATCGATCCCCTCCGCTACTTCCAGATCCCCGGCCAGGACATCGTCTGGCGCGGTCTCCTTCCCGAAAAGAACCTCGCTCTCCAGGGCACCAACAGCGCCATCGCCAAATGCACCAGCAGCGTCGCCCGCCACGACGGCCGGCGACTCAACGCCAACGAGGTCTACGGCGCATTCGGCTGGCAGCTCACCATGGAGGAAATGAAATGGCTGGCCGACTGGCTCATGGTCCGCGGCGTGAACACCCTCTACCCACATGCCTTCTATTACTCCATCCGCGGCGACCGCTTCAACGAACGCCCGCCGGACGTCGGCCCGAACAACGCCTGGTGGCCGCACTACCGGCTCTTTGCCGACTACACGTCGCGACTCTGCGGGCTTCTGGCCGACAGCCGCCAGGTCTGCCACGTCGCTGTCCTCTGCAGGAACAACGAGCTGCCCTGGCGCGCCGCCGAGCACCTCTACCAGAACCAGATCGACTTCAACTACCTTGAAGAACGGCGTCTGACCGAACAGGCCACCATCGACCACCGCAGTCTCGCCGTCGGACCGATGCGCTACACCCTGCTCATCGTAGATCAGGACCAGCCCCTGGCGAAGCCCATACAAGGCAGAATCGACGAGCTCAAACAGGCAGGCCTGAGCGTCAGCTCCTGCACCGGCGGGGTGGGACCGAAACTCGTGCACGACGCCCCCCGCGACCTCACCGCCGATCCGGCCGCACCGGATCTGCGCTGCACCCACCTCCGCAAACACGATCTCGACTTCTACCTACTGGTCAACGAGGGCGACCGGCCCATCGAAACCGACTTGACCGTGCCGATCCGGGGAAAGGCCGAGTGGTTCGACGCGTGGGAGAGCACGTTCCGCCTGGCAACCGTCCACAAGGCAGACCACACCACCATGACCATCGCCCTGCAGCTCGAGCGAAGATCCAGCCTCGTCCTGTGCATCGACCGGGGACAGCCGCGCACGGAGGCCCCCACCACGCCGCGCCCCGCCGCCCAGCCGCCAACCACAATCCAGCTCCCCGGCCCCTGGCAACTCTCCGACACCAAGGGCACACCCTTCGACGGCACGCTCGGCAACTGGCTCCAGAACCCTGACACGACCGGACTCGCCGGAACCGTGCTCTACCGGACCTCCTTCAACCTGAGAAAAGTGGATGTGCTGGCCTATCGTCTCCATCTGGGTGCCGTCGGCGATTTCGCCGCGGCTCGCCTCAACGGCCAGGCTCTGCCGCCACGGTTCTGGGCCCCCTACCGATGGGACGTCACCCAGGCACTGAACGACGGCCGGAACGAGCTCACCGTCGAGGTTACCAACTCGCTGATCAATCGGTATGATCCCAAGCAACTCCGGCCGTCAGGGCTGATCGGCCCGGTCGAGCTGCAGGCAGTTCGCTCCACCGACTGAGCAGGCAATTCCTCCTGCAGAACCTCAGGGCCAAACCGGTCCAGCGGAGGGCCAATGGCTGAATTCTGACCGCCGCTCGCCATTGACGAGTCCCCGGCTTTCACCGATGCTCGCTGCCCTATGCACCAGGAAGACGCTACCGGCGGCCACGATCCCTACACCGCCCTTCGTGGTCGCGATTTCCGCTTGTTCCTGTCCGGAAATGTGCTTGCCAACCTGGGCATGCAGATGCAGAACGCGGCCGTCGGATGGGAAATCTACGACCGGACCGGCCAGCCGTGGGCACTCGGAGCCGTCGGACTGGCTGAATTCCTCCCCGTCGTTGCCTTCACCCTGATTGCCGGCCAGGCAGCGGACCGCTTCAACCGGCGACTGGTGGCCGCCGTCGGACTCACGGTCATGGCCGCCGGTTCACTCGGCCTGGCCGCCGTCTCCTTGTCCCGCGGACCCATCCTCCTTGTATACGCCCTGCTCATCCTCGTCGGTGCCGCCCGAGCCTTCACCACCCCCGCCAAGGCCGCCCTCATGCCTCAGATCGTCCCCCGGGAACGATTCAGCAACGCCGTAACCTGGAACAGCGGCGGCTTCCAGGTCGCCTCCATTGCCGGCCCGGCGCTGGGCGGATGGCTCATCTACCTCTTGGGTAAGGCAGCCATGGTCTACATGCTCGTCGCCCTCGCCGACCTCGTCTTCGTCGTCCTCCTGAGCCTCCTCTGCTATCGGCCGACACCACCACCCAACGAACCGGTCACCTTGCGCTCACTCTTCGCCGGAGTGGGCTTCCTGTGGAACAGCCCCGTGGTGCTCGGCGCAATGACCCTGGACATGTTCGCCGTGCTCCTGGGCGGAGCCACCACCCTGCTTCCAATCTACGCCAAGGATATTCTGCACGTCGGCCCCGACGGCTTTGGCTGGCTGCGGGCCTCGCCGGCACTGGGAGCCCTGGCGATGGCGTTCCTCCTGGCACACCGACCACCGATGCGAAAGGCCGGACGAGCCATGCTCTGGGCCGTGGCCGGCTTCGGCGTGGCCACCATCGCGTTCGGCTTGTCCCGATGGTTCTGGCTCTCCATGACCATGCTCGCCCTGACCGGAGCACTGGACACCATCAGCGTCGTCGTGCGTCACACCCTCATCCAGTTGCTCACCCCCGACTCGATGCGCGGCCGCGTCTCCGCAGTCAATTCCATGTTCATCGGCGCCTCCAACGAATTGGGCGGCGCCGAGTCCGGCTTCGTCGCGGCCCTCTTCACCCCGACCATTTCCGTGGTCGCCGGCGGAATCGGGACCATCCTCGTCGTGATCACCGTGGCCGTGACCTGGCCCCAGCTTCGCCGCTACGGGCGGCTAGGCAGCGATGAGCCGGCACCGGCGTTTCCCATCCCCAAACCGCCCCGAGAACCGGCCAGCCCGCAGTCCGACCAGCAACGTGAGCACGACGCCGCCCTGCGCAAGACTGCCGAGTGATGCAAGTCACAGGCAGCCATGAGGTTGCGATTCGACGTCCCGGATGATGCATCGCCGGGGGGCAGCGGACAGCGGGGGCCAGCGGGGTGTTTACATCCCGCCCGCTGGCCGATATACTAACCTCCTCAGTCCACGGATCGCCGTAAGGTCTGGACAAGACTTGTTCTGCGAAAGGACGCTCGTTGGCATGATCAAGGTGAAGGCTCGGGGCAACGAATCGCTGGATCAGATGCTTCGCCGCTTCAAGAAGATGTGCGAGAAGGAAGGCCTGACCAAGGAAATCAAGCGGACCAGCTACTACGAGAAGCCCAGCGAACGTCGCCGCCGCCGCATGCGCAAGTCTGCCAAACGCGAGTTTCGACCCGGGATGGGCCCCGGTCCGAAGCGCTGACTGTTCGCCGACCGGCGTCGTTCAGAAACTCATCCAGAGCCGTGCCGTCTCTGCGGCCCGGCTCTCTTGATGCGCCACAACCCACATTCCCGCGAGGGGAATACGTTCGGCCGGGCCGGGCGACCCACCTGCATGCCCGGGCCAACAGGAAATCGAAAGCCGCCGGGCCGGACGACCAACCCAGCGGCTTTCGTTGTTCCAGCCGACCGAGAGGCTCGATCGGTGTCTCAAGTCACCTTACCTGACGTCAGCCTTGTCCTCGGGAATCCGCATCCCGTAGAACGACCGGGCCACGAAGATCATCGCGATCAACACCAGCACGCCGCCGATGTAGTACGAGGCCATCGATTCCGGCGCGGCCTTCTTCATCGTCACGGCGATTTCGACCGCCAGCACACCGAATAGCGTGGTGAACTTGATCACCGGGTTCAGCGAGACCGACGACGTGTCCTTGAACGGATCACCCACCGTATCACCCACCACCGACGCCTCGTGCAGCGGGGTGTTCTTCATTCGCAGGTCCACTTCCACGATCTTCTTGGCGTTGTCCCACGCGCCGCCGGCGTTGGCCATGAACAGGGCCTGGTATAACCCGAAAAACGCGATGCTGACCAGGTAACCGATGAACAGGTACTGATTGATGAACGGCAGACCGAGCGACATGCAGAACAGCACGACGAAGATGTTGGACATGCCCTTCTGAGCGTAGAGCGTGCAGATCCGCACGACCTCCTTGCTGTCCTTGATCGAGGCGGTCGCTGCGTCGAGCTTGATGTTCTCCTTGATGTAGACCACCGCCCGGTAGGCGCCGGTGACCACCGCCTGGCAGGACGCACCCGTGAACCAGTAAATGATCGCGCCGCCGGCCAGCAACCCGAGAACGATCTCCGGCTGCACCAGGCTCAACGCTTCCACTACCGGCTTGAACACGCCACCCGGCGTCTTCTTGTACATGTCTTCCAGAAGCATGATGATGCCGAAGATCATCGTCGTGGCACCGACGACCGCCGTGCCGATCAGCACCGGCTTGGCAGTCGCCTTGAAGGTGTTGCCCGCCCCGTCATTCTTCTCCAGGAAGTGCTTGGCGTTCTCGAAGTCCGGCTCAAACCCGAAAGTCTTCTTGATGTCGTTCTTGATGTCCGGCTGGGCCTCGATCCGGCTCAGTTCATAGACCGACTGGGCGTTGTCCGACACCGGACCAAAACAGTCCACCGCAATCGTCACCGGGCCCATGCCCAGGAAACCGAACGCCACCAGGCCGAAGGCAAAGATCGGAGCCGCGAAAGGGAACTCCTTCGGCATCAGGTCTTGCACCGCAGCCTGCTGCGAAAGGATCGCGGCAATGGCCATCAGAGCCAGCATCAGGATGCCCTGCCAGTATGCCGAGAAGTTGCCGGCCACAAAACCGGATAGGATGTTCAGCGAAGCCCCACCCTGCCGTGACGAGGTCACGACCTCCTTGACATGCCGCGAGTGCGTGCTCGTGAAAACCTTCGTGAACTCGGGAATCAACGCCCCCGCGATCGTGCCACAGCTGATGATCGTGGCCAGAATCCACCACAACGAGCCGAACGACGAGCTTGGCGGCAAGAGAATGAAGCTGGCCAGGTAGGTCGCCGCGATCGAGATGATCGAGGTGATCCAGACCAGGTGAGTCAGAGGCTTCTCCGGATCAAATTCAATCTTGCCGGCAAACGCCGACTTGGTGTAAGCGTCGTTCACGAAGTAGGAGACCAGCGAGGTGATAATCATCAGGATACGCATGGCGAAAATCCAAATGACCAGCTGACCGCACAGCATCGCCTGCCTGGCAGCATGAGCCGCAATCGCAGGATCCGCGCTGCCCATGTCCGTGGCCACCGGACCGAAGATCGCCAGAGCCAGGAAGGCAATCAAGGCCACGCCGGTGACGCCGTAGGTCTCGAAACCGTCGGCCGTCGGCCCGACGCTGTCGCCCGCATTGTCCCCCGTGCAGTCCGCGACCACGCCCGGGTTTTTCGGATCGTCCTCCGGCAGGTGAAATACGATCTTCATCAGGTCGGAGCCGATGTCCGCAATCTTGGTGAAGATACCGCCGGCCACACGGAGAGCGGACGCACCCAGCGACTCGCCAATGGCGAAACCAATGAAGCACGGCCCGACGACCTCCTTCGGAAGGAAGCCCAGGATGAGGATCATGAAAAACAACTCAACGCTGACCAGCAAGAGGCCCACACTCATGCCCGACTTCATCGGGATGAGCAGCGCTTCCAGCGGCGTGCCCCTCAGCGACGCAAACGCCGAACGGGAGTTGGCCTTGGTGTTGATGCGGATGCCAAACCAGGCCACACCATACGAGCCAAGGATACCCAGAATCGAGCAACTGATGATCCAGAGGAACTCGGCCGCCGGCTTGGCCTGGAGCTTGATGAAGTAGTAGTACATGCAGATGAAAATCACGACCCAGAGGATCACCAGGAATTTGCCCTGCTGAATCAGGTAGGTCTTGCAGGTCTCCCAGATGGTCTCGGAGACATTCACCATGCAGGAGTGTGCAGGCAGACCCCTGATCTGGAAGTACTGGATCAAGGCGAAGATCAAACCAATCACACACACCACCAGACCAAGCTTCAGGAGGGTCATCCCCTGAAGCCCCCCAAAGGCGTCAAACTGGATCGTGTTGAGGTCCGGCAACTGGATGTCGGCCTCGCCGGCCATGACCGGTACCCCTGCGAAGGCCAGAACGACTGCCGCCCCTGCAAGCAGCCACTCCGTCCTCCCCATTAGACTTTTACCTGACATACACTTTCTCCATATACGATGAAATACGCGATGTCCCTCGGGTAGCGGCCCGAAGGAAGTCCAACCACACTCGATCAGGTTGCAGGAAAACAGCAAACCTGGCCCCCAACCCGGGTTTGGACGATACTGCACAACCACACAAAACGCAAGTGCCCGAGTTCGGTGTACTTGCCTGTCCCAAAAAGGAGAAACGAGCATGACCATTGCGAGACAGACCATAGGCTTGATCTGCCTGGCCGCCTTGGCCACCGCAGCCCTCAGCTGGGCGGCCGCCACCTCCGGTTCACCCGGCGGGCGCGAAGCCGAGAAGAAGACCCTGGCCGTCCTGGAACAAATCTGGGAACACGAACGTGACGGCATGCTCAACGCACCCCCGGAGGACGGCCGCCTACTCAGACTTCTGGCCGAAAGCATGGGCGCAAAGAATGTGGTCGAAATCGGTACGTCCAATGGCTACTCTGCCATCTGGTTGGGCCTGGCCCTGCGAACCACCGGCGGGAGACTGACCACCTTCGAGATCGACCCCAGGAAAGTCGAACTGGCCCGCAAGAACTTCGTTCGCGCCGGCCTCGATTCCATCATCACCGCCGTCGAAGGCGATGCCCACAAGAAGATCACCGAGCTGAGAGGACCGCTCGACCTCGTGTTCATCGATGCCGAGAAAGACGGCTACGTCGACTACCTGAACAAGACGCTGCCTCTGGTGCGCCCGGGCGGACTCATCCTCGCCCACAATACGACCGACTGCAAAAAGGCCCTTGAGGAGTACGTCAGACAGGTCACCACCAACCCCGATCTCGAGACCATCTTCCTCCACGAACAGAACCGTGGAATCGCCGTCACCCTGAAGAAACGCTGACCGAAACGCCGATGCCTACGTCATCCGGCCGGGAGCACCGAGACTCCGGATGAGCCGGCAGAACAGGCGCGGAAGACAGCCATGGCCGACCACCCAACCATCGCTAAACCCGAAAGACACTCTGCCTTTGGCGGGACCAGCCAGCCCCAATACAAACCGTGGATCGTGTTCTTCTGGTTGGCGGCCATCACCCTTGCAGGCCTCCAGGAATGGTCCTCACGCCACACCGTCTCGCAAGACGCTGTCTCCTACATCGAAGTGGCTGAGGCCTACGCCCGAGGCGATTGGAACAACGCCCTCAACGCCTACTGGAGCCCCATGTACTGCTGGATCCTGGCCGTGAGCCGATTCCTCTGGCCACCCTCGCCCTATTGGGAGGCGACCGCTCTCCATATGACCAACATCCCCATCCACCTCTTCACCCTGGCTTCCTTTCATTTCTTCTGGAAGCGCCTGACGCAATTCCGCCACCGGCCCGACGCGGCCGATCTCGACCAGGACTGCACCACACCCTCACTCCCACTGTGGACCATACTCGGCTACACACTGTTCCTGTGGTCCTCGTTCGCCTTCAGCCGGGCAACCGGGGCCGACACCCTGGTCACCGGTTTCGTTCTGCTTTCGGCTGGCCTCTTGCTGCGGATCCAGTCCGGCCGCGACGCATGGGGAAGCTATGTCCTCCTCGGCATCGTGCTTGGACTGGGTTACCTCGCCAAGGCCATCTTGCTCCCCGTCGGCCTGGTCTGCCTGGCAGTTGCCCTCTTCTGTTCACCCAGAGCTCGTAAACGAATCCCCCATCTCCTGGCCGCAGGCATCGCTATGGCCTTGGTCGCCGCCCCGTTTGTGGCCGCGCTCTCCTCGAAGATGGGCCGATTCACCACCGGAGAAACAGGCCGCTTGAACTACGCTTGGCTGGCCGGCAAGCCGACAACCCAAACTCAACCCCCCACCACGCAAGAGGCTCCCTATTTCCCGCGGCGAGTCCTCGATCTGCCCACCGTCGAGGAGTTCGCAACCCCCGTGGCCGGCACGTACCCGATGTGGTACGACCCCGCCCACTGGAACCGGCATCTCCGCGTTCATCTCGATCGCTGGCGACAGTGGACGCTCCTGCTGCAGAACCTGGGCATCTACTACGAGATCCTCTTTGTCCAGCAGGCCGGAATCCTCGCCACCCTTCTTGTTCTCCTTCTCCTGGCGGCGAATCGCGGTCGCCGCCTGCGCGACATCGCCTCAGCCTACCCAATTCTCATACCCGCTATAACTCCTCTTGGCCTCTATGCCCTGCTCTCGGTGGAGCCTCGCTTCCTCGGTGGCTCCATGATCCTGATCTGGTCCGCCCTGCTCTGCGCGGTCCGACTGCCGGCTGGAACACCCTACGAGCGACTCCTCCACGCTGCCGGGCTCGTGCTGATCCTGGTAATGGCAGTCCCCATCGCCCAGGCCGAGCTACACCCTGCCCAGCGAGCGCTCAAGGACATCCGTGCCCGCCGCGACACCGCCCCCCACCCCCAGTGGTATGTCGCTCAAGCCCTGCAAGAACAAGGTCTCAGGCCCGGTGACCGCGTGGCAATCCTCGGAAGCATCAACCCGTACTGGGCCCGCCTCGCGGGTGCACGAGTCATCGCCAGGATTCCCGATGCCCACGCCCAACTCTTCCTGGCCGCCAATGACAAAACCAGGGCCGAAGTCCAGGCCGCCCTGGCCGGAATCCAGGTCCGGGCCTTGGTGGCACGTTCCGGTCCCCTGGTCGACCCCGCCCTCGAGACCGGCCCCTGGCGGCGGTTGGCCCACACCGACCATTACGTCTTCCCGATCCCGAAGTGACCGCATATCTCAAGCCTCCCCCCGGCAGGTCCGATACATCGGATGCACCGGCGAGAGTTCGCCTTGCGCACAGAATACGCCCGGGAGACCGTACCCGATGCCGATGACATTCACCCCCCCGCAACCAGCCTGCACCTGCAACGAGGCTCGGTCAACCCCGATCGAAAACCGGATCACCTTGACCATCGTCCTCCCGGCACTCAACGAGGAAGAAGCCATCGGCCGGACCCTCGAACGCTGCCTCGCCGCCCGGGAAACCATCATCGCCGGAGGCAAGGTGACCGACGTGCAGCTCGTGGTGGTCAGCGACGGGTCAACAGATCGAACCGCGGCCATCGCTCGTGGTTATCCGGATGTGCTGGTCATCGAATTCGAGAAGAACCGCGGCTACGGGGCCGCAATCAAGGAAGGCTGGCGACAGGCGGGAGGCGATCTGCTCGCCTTTCTCGATGCCGACGGAACCTGCGACCCGGCCTACTTCCTGCCAATGTGCAACGTCGCCCTGGATGAGCAGGTGGATATCGTGCTCGGCTGCCGTATGGGCGCGGACTCCAAGATGCCCCTCGTTCGCCGCGCCGGCAACAGGATCTTCGCCTCCATACTCGGCCTGCTCTCCCGGCGGCGCGTCGACGACACTGCCAGCGGGATGCGCGTGATCCGGGCCGATTCATTGCCCAGGTTGCTGCCCCTGCCCAACGGACTCGACTTCACCCCCTCGATGAGCGCACGGGCACTCATGGACACGGAACTGCGAATCCGTGAAATCCCCATGAAATACGAGGAACGCATCGGCCGCTCCAAACTGAAGGTCTTCCAAGATGGCCTCCGCTTCACCCGCGAAATCCTCTCTGCAGCCGTGTACGTCCGGACTTCCCGGGTCACCCTCCCCATCGTGGGCGTTCTCGCCCTCATCGCCGCCTCTCTGAGCCTCTTCCCCGTGCGCCACTACCTGGCCAACGGTACACTCCCCGAATGGCTGATCTACCGCTTCCTGACGATTCTGTTGCTCGGCCTGGCAGGCGTCACCCTCCTGTGCGCGACCGTCGTGGCCGAACACGTCATCGCCCTGTCCCAGCTTCGCTACGACCGCTTCCTCGACAAGGCCCATCTATGGTGGGGGCGCCGGGCGCTCCGTGTCTACTGGAAACTGGGGCTGATCGCGGTCGCCCTGGCCATAATCCTGGTCTGGCCCGGAATCGTCTCCTATGCCAGGACCGGGGAAATCGCCCCAACCACGCTTCATTGGTCGCGCGTGGTCGTCGCGGCGTTCTTCGTGCTGGCATTCTGCCAGATGGCCGCGACGGCCTGCCTCCTCCGGATCATCCCGGCCATGCATGATCGTCAGCGGCTGCTCATGTCGGACTCAGACCATGGGGTTTGACCAATACGCGCTGAACTACGAGGCCGAGTTGTGTCGCGGCCTGCGCTGGTCCGGCCAGCAACCCGATTGGTTCGCCGAACGGCGTGTGGCGTGCGTGCGCCAACACTGTCACGAATCGGGACTGGCCCCACGGCAAGTCCTCGAATTCGGTTGCGGCGTCGGCATTCACGTCCCCTTCCTGCGGGCGGCATTCCCGGAAAGCCAGATCATCGGCCTCGACATCTCCCGGGAGTCGCTTGCGGTCGCAGCCCGCCGCCACGGCAGCCACCACGTCTGCTTCTCGACACCTGAGGAGTTCAGCCAGCGACACACCGCCGACCTCGCCTATGTCAACGGCGTATTTCACCATATCGCCCCGGCCGAACACCGCCATTGGCTCCACCGCATCCGTGACTACATGGCTCCCGGGGCTCTCCTCGCCATGTTCGACAACAACCCGTTCAGCCTCCCGGCCCGATGGGTGATGCACTCAATCCCCTTTGACCAAAACGCGATCATGGTGAACCCCCATCGCTTCGCTCGACTGATGCGGGCCACCGGCTTCGGCCGCCCGCGACTGCGGTTCCACTTCCTGTTCCCGCGTGCATTGAGCTGCCTGCACGGCATCGAGTCGTTGGTCGCCCGCTTGCCTCTCGCGGCTCAGTTCAGTCTCCTCGCCTGCCGGAAAGAGTGACGCGGCCCCGGCACATCGCCAGCCCGGCCCGCCGAGCGGGTAAATCCACCGTCGATCCTCCACCGCCCGGGTCCCATAATCCAGCCGCTCCTACCTTCAGTCAGCCTGCCCAGCAACCGATAACCCTTCAGACGACCCGAGCGTGAGCGGGCGACAACTTGACCAAGGACCCTCTGCGTGCGCGTTCTGCTGATCAAACCCAACAACCTGAGCGACCACATCCAGCCCTCACTGGGACTCGGCTACCTTGCCCAACAGATCCGCAGAAACCACGACGTCACTCTTTTTGACTGCATAAAGAACCACACCTCGCCGGATGAGATCAGCGGCGTCCTCGAAGCCCTGCAGCCCCATGTGGTTGGCATCCAGTCGTACACCTTCGACCTGCCCAACGTCAAACGCATGCTCCGCGTCATCAAGCGATGCGACTCCGCCATCACCACCGTGGTCGGCGGGGCTCACGTCTCGGCCGATCCGCTCGGAGCCTGCCGGGCATTCGGGGACGACCTGGACTACGGCTTCAATGGCGAGGGTGAAATCGGCTTCGGCCCGTTCCTTCACGCCCTGGAGAAAGGCCGCCGGGAATACAGCGGCATCCCCGGGGTGATCTGGCGGCACGGCGATCAGCGCATCGTCAACCCGCCTCAACTCGCCGAAGACCTCGACCATCTCGGTCTGCCGGCACTGGACCTGTTGCGGCCGGATACCTATCCCGAATCCCAGCACGGGGCTTTCTACAACCAGTTCCCCATCTCGCCGATCCTCACCACCCGGGGCTGCCCCCACGCCTGCACCTTCTGCTCCGCGCCCATTCTCTCCGGACGCCGCCTTCGCCACCACAGCGTCGGCTACCTCCAGCAGATGGTGCGCCTCCTGTACTCGGTGTACGGGATTCGCGAGTTCCATATCGTGGACGACAACTTCACCCAGGACCTCGACTACGCCAAGTCAGTCCTGCAAATGATCCTGGACATGCGACTCGACATCTCCCTGGCTCTGCCCAACGGCATCCGCATGGACAGGGTCGACGACGAGCTCCTCGAAATGATGAGAGCCGCCGGAGTCTACGTCGTCTCGGTGGCCGTCGAGAGCGGCAATGACCAGGTCCTGAAGGCCATGAACAAGAAAACCACCGTCCACAGGATGCGTGAGAACGTGGCCCGCATCCGCCGTCACGGCCTCGACGTGGCCGCGTTCTTCATCCTCGGATTCCCCGGCGAGACCCGCGAGACAATCCGCGATACGATCAGGCTCTCACGTGAACTGGACCTGGTCCGGGCCAATTTCTTCACCTACCTGCCCCTGCCGGGAACAGCCAGCTACAACCAGCTCGTGGAGTCGGGCGAAATCGAGAAAGTCGACTGGAACGACTTCAAGTTCATGAGCGCAGCCTACGTGCCCAAGGGAATGACTCGAGATGAACTCCTGAGCCTCAAACGCCGGGCGTTCTTTAGCTTCTACCTGCGGCCATGGATCTTCACCCGCAACCTCCTGGCCATCCGGTCCTACCGCCATCTCCGCTTCCTGCTCCAGCGGTTCTACCACTGGGTGGTAATGAAACCGGCCGACCGCAGGGAACACACCCCCAGACGTCCGCTCCGGGCAATCGCCGCCCGGCTGCGGAGCCTCTTCAGCGCCGTCAAGCCCGCTCCCACACCTCACCCCGATCCCACGTGAGCCGCCCCCCACCAACCAGCCTGCCGCCTACCCTTGCCCCCGCCGGTCGGGTGGCAGCATCCCGCCGGTCACTCGCACGTTGGCCGCGGAGCATCCCCTCGGGCCAGAACCGTCGCCACGCACCGCAGAGCCCGCGCCACTGCCCCACTTTTTCGCTCCTCAGCCCCCCCTTCCCGCCACCTCAGGACTGCGCGGCAAACAGCCGGGCAGCCGCATCGCTTTGATCGCCAGAAACACCGGGATCTCCTCACCCGCACGCTTGAGACCCTTGGCACGAGGCCCCGGCGGCGGCTCCCGATGGGTCAACGGCTCTTCACCCGCCACCACCGCCAGGCCCGCACGCCCCAACGCGTTCAAGTAGTCCGCCAGGGGCCGATGATGAAACACCGTGTGCTGACCCGGCTCGCGGCCCGGATGCGTCGCGATCGGCACCCTCATCGGCGAGGCGTAACGCTCAATCCGCCGGTACTGGGCCTTCTTCTGATCGTCCCAGCCCCACGACGACTGCCGCGGAACGCGGAAGCACGGGTGCATCATGACAATGACCGCACGACCACCCTCCTTCAGCGATCGGGCCATGCTCTCAAACAGATCGTCCACCCCCTCCACATCCTGCACCGCCATCACACAGGCCGCCGCGTCATAGCTCCCATCAGCCAAGTCATCCAGCCGCCGAGCATCCCGAACCACATACCTCACCCGCCGATCCGCCGGCCCGCGCTTCTTGGCGGCCGCGATCAGCTCAGGACTCGCGTCCACGCCCAGCACCGACGCCGCCCCACGCTCGAGAAGAATCCGCGTCAACACCCCCTGGCCACAACAGAGATCCAGATACCGCTCGTCCCGACGTGGATCAAGCAGACGAAGCACAACCGGGAGGATCACCTTCTGGTGATAGTCCGATCCCTCGTCGCCAACCAGCCGATCGTACCACGCGGCCACATGATCCCAGCTGCCGGCTTCGGGCCGGGACCCCCTCCCGAAATCCCGCCCAGGACGGACCCCGGATGGCCGCTCCCCAGGTCGCTGGCCCGACCACCTTCCCCTGCGAGGCAAGGTAGACCGGCGAATCGGTCGCTTCATCACCGTGCGGCTCCATATGCCTTCATCGTTGACCGCCCAACGCCGCCAGATCCTCAATGTCGAACTGGCCCAACAACCCGAAACAGAACTGCTCGGGACAATCCTGCATCGACCAGTTCTTCTCGATGACCTGCTTCAGGCTCACCAGCGGGCCAATCAGGCTTGTCTTCGCGATCGCCTCCGGATCGGCGGCCGCTGCGGCCAAGGCTATCGTGCTCGTACGCGGGCCCTGGGCCACAATCTGCACCTCCTTCGCCCCACCCACCGACCGCACCCACTTCGCGACGGCCACCAACTGACCGGCCTGAACACCCAGCGCCCGCTCGCCAACGCCCCCCATCAGCAGAACGTACAGTGCCGCATGGTGAGCCATCGCAGACTCGCCCAAGTAGAACGGGTCGACCGCGAGAACCCGATGCCCGCCGGCCAGCAGCTCGTCCGCCTTGCCGGCCGCCGCCTTCCGACCCTTGTCGGCAATCAGCACCGCCACCCGGTCACCCTTGCCCTTCGACAGCTCGACCGCCGGTACCGTCCACTCCTTGCCGATCCTCAACCGCCAGAACGTCGCCTCAATCCCCCCCTTTTGCCTCTCGCCGGCCTTCTCGGCCCTCAGCCCGTATTCTCGGAAACGGATCGTGTCCCGCAGCAAACTGCGCCGCTCCTTCTGCCACCGCCCCAGGAGCGAGCGATCAGACGGCGGATGGTGGTCCCGAGGCAGATCCCTGCCCAACGCGAGAGCCAGCGAATGGAAGTCGGCGTTCTTCTCCGGCAGGGGCACCAGGAGCTGCTCATGCGTCTTGATCTCCTCCTCACAGGCGATTTCGTGCCAGTCGAACGCCTGCACGGCGAAGAAGTGATCGCCCAGCAACTTGTAGAACTCCTCCCGGTTCTCCCGCTCAAAGTTGTGCGTGCCGGGATCCTGGTTGACGTGGGAGCGGAGACGGACACCCTTCTCGTACAACGCAAAGATCGGCGTGGCCGCGTCAAGCAACGGCTGCAGGGCGTGGTCCGCACGGAAACAGCAATTGTCCTTCGCGTTGTAGGTCAGCAGCGTCGGCCGCGGGGCACACATGGCCGTCAGGTGCTTGTAGTCCACCACCGTGGCCAGATCGCACGGCGTTTGCTCGGGATCGCCCAGGTCTTCGACGAACCGCGCCCGCGTTGCGAAGCTCGAATACCCCGCCACCGGATTGCACAGCGTGACCCTTGGATCGAGCGCGCTGATGAAGATCGTCTGCCACCCCCCGCCCGACAGACCGGCAACCGCCACGCGAGCGGGATCGGCGTTCGGGTGCTTCAACAGAATGTCAAGCGAACGCTTCATCGACAGGAAAAAGGGTGCTACCGCCGGCGTCCCGCATAAATCCAGTTGGTTGGCCCGATAGTGGTCAAAACCCTCCCCGCGAAGCTGGCCCATGCCCAACCACTCGACGTTGAGCACGATCATCCCGCGCTTCACCTGGTTGATGCAGCGAGTCTGCTTGTAGCCCACGCTCTTGCCGATGCCCTCGTGCCCGTTGACCGCCAGCCCGACCGGCACACGACCCTCCAGCTTGTCCGGCTCGTACAACAAGGCCGGGATCCATAGCCCCGGCACAGCCTCGAACCGCAGCTTCCGAATGTGGTACCCCACCCCGCCCGGAATGGTCTCCAGCCACTCAACCTTGACCTCCCCCTCCGCCCACTTCGCCGCCTCGCCACGAAGCACAACCTTCGCCAGCACGTCCTGCCGCCACCGGCGGGCTAGCGACTCCCACTCCTCCAACGCGGCCACTTGGGGCATGACCGGTACGCGAATCTCGCAGAATCGGGCGACCTCCTCGAGCGGGACGTCCGGCTCAACAATCCGCTCCCCGAGCAGCGTCTCCAGGTCCGTCCCCTGGGCAGCCGTCGTACGCATCTCCAGGCCCGCCACCCACCAGCCCAGGATCAGCCCCGCCACCAATCCGACGGCCCGCGGACGTACCAGCTTTCGCAGCCTCATGAACAGCCTCCCGTACCCAAGACCGGTTACCGAGCATGACCTGCCCGACCAGCCGGCCTGCCGCCTACAGTGTCAACCTTTTTCGGGTTGCCGTCAAAGAGCATCGAAGACACTCCCTGGCATAACCCGGATCGCCGCGGGCCACCACGTTCGTGAATCTGCCGTCGGCGGGGCGCGCTCGTCCCCAGCCGCAGCTCAGAACCATGGATCGCATCCGTCAGCCTCGCCCGACAACAACGGGCGATCGCTGACCGCCGACCAGTCACCCATCACCGGTCCGGGACGGAACATGTGATATGACTATGGAGGACGATCCCCTACCTTGCCTCCCAGCTCTTTGACATCCTGATACCCCCCCAGTCGAACCCTCGGCAAGATGCAACATCGAGGCAATCTAGGCAATCCTCATTGGGTTCGTTTGGCGCCGGCGCTTTTCCCCCCAACCTTATCCCACCCCCCCAGGATCGCCAATCCGATCGGCACCCCAACCAGTGCCTTCAATAGCCAGATGCGGCCGGCAGTCCCGACCTAGCCGCCCACTTCACCTGCCAGGACGCGCTGATGGTGGAACGCTCAATGCTGCCCCCCCATCGCCAACCGCCGATCGGATCGACTCCCTGACCACGTCGAACCGCTTGCGATTGGGCTCCAACCCCTTGGGGCGGTCGGTTCGCAGCCACAGTTCTGCGTACCGGTCGCAAAGCTTGGGAAAAGACCCGTTGAGCTGGACGACCAACCCAGCGGCAGCCTTGCGGCTGTCCGCATCCTTGCCGGCCATCAGGTGCCGACATTCGACCAGATCCGCCAGAACGAACTGCTGCTCCAGAGCAAAGTCGAGGTAGTCCAGATGACCCTTGTGTCGGCGCACCAACGGCCGAACCCGGTCAAGTGTCTCCCGGGCAACAGCCAGGTCGCGGCGAAAGTCGGCCAGGAGACTCAAACCACCCTGGTCAACCGCCCGCGGTCCGAGCGGCTCAAAAAACACCGGAAACGCCGGGGGCATCAGAAACTTGGCGCCCCATGGAAAGTACCGGTCGGTGCTGCCCAGGAAGCGGATCGTCCGGGCCAGATCGCTCGTTCCGGGCCCGTAGAAACTTTCCACGATCATGGGCAAGGCCTCGTTCCACGGACGACCGTGGCTCGTCCACCCCCACTCCGCCGCGAATGCTATGGCCGGCCAGTTGTACTCGGAGAAGATGTTCTCCCCGTACCCGTTCCACTCCGAGTGGGCTGTTCCCATCGCCCCAAGCTTGTGGACCCACGGCAACACACTCTCAATGTTCTCCGCTGCCCCGTCCACGTTGGGGAACAACTCTCCAAAAGCGGCATTCGACGTCCAGATGATCTGGTCGAAACCCATGTCGACCAGTTGCTGGCCAAACGGGAACTGCTCCAGCTTCCCGTAATGCCACGGTACAATGATCACGTCGCGCGGCACCTGGGCCAGGGCATCCAGGCCGTAGTTGGCCAACCCGAACGCCTTGAAGAAGTCCGGCTCGAACGGATCGCCGGCAACGACCATGCGCTTGCCATGGGCAGCGAGAACCTCTCGAATGTTCTTAATGTGTCTGACGAAGAGCTGAGCAGCCCCGATCTCGCTGGCGGCCCCCTTGCTCCTGCCCGTGCCCAGCGCCAGGGCCTCGTCGCCGGCCATGTAGTGCAGACGGCTGGGAAACGCCTTGCACAGATCGGTGTACAGATCGGTAAGCAGCGGGTAGGCGTCGGGATGGGTGACGTTGATCACCGCTCTTTGGGCCTCGTTGTCCGTACCCTCCGCCAGGTGCGCGTACCTGGGATGGGCGAGGGTCCGCAGCATGTGGCCGGGCGAGTTGTAGCAGGGAATGACCTCCACATGGTGTTTCCGGGCAAAGGCGTCCAGCTCCAAGACCTCTGGCGTGGTCAGACGGTCGCGATCCTCGCCGATGTCCGGGTGACTCGGAAACAGGAACGCATCCTCTAGGTAGAAGACAACGGAGTTCATCTTGTAGTGGGCCAGCCGGCGGATGTTCTCCCGCATCCACTCGGTCCTTCCCACCTTGCCGCAGAACAGGTCCACCGAGCAGCCCCGATACCGGATCTCCGTCCAGTCGCAGATCCGCACCGCGGGAATGGCGGCCGGCTCCGCCTCCGGCAGCAGCTGAATCAGCGTCTGGACGCCGTAGTAGACCCCCGCGGGCGCGTTGCCGGCAATGAACACCCGATCAGGCGTGACCTCCAGCAGGTAGCCCTCGTCGCCAACCTCCGGCGGCACCGCGACCCGCTCGGTCCGCAGAATGCGGGCCAGCGGCCATAAGCGGCACGGATCACCCAGGAAGACGACCACGTCAGCCTGCAGATCGACCACTTCCTGGGTCGGCACGATGCGCGGCTCGTTCAGCTTCCGCTCCCTGCAGGCGTCAATCAGCGTCTGAGCCGCAAAGCGATCGTCAGCCCGGTCCGGCGTCACCACCACCGCGATCCGCTTCCGCCATTCCAGCCGCCCGTCGGCCACGTGAATCTCGCGCGGACGAGGCACCAGCCGGGACAGGACCTCGTCCCTGGAGTCCGCCCCCCGGGTCGGAGCGCAAACCAGCAGTACCGGCAACCACACGCTGACCATCAGCCACAGCCGAAACGGAGTTGAGAGTCGAGAACGGATCACGGAGCCCGGACGACGCCGGAGCCCGATCGGTTGGGTGGCCTGCTTCGTCAATGGTCCGTTCTCCATGCTCCATTCGCCCTTCAGTACCGGGCAACCATCTCCTGCCGGCCCTCCGCACTACCATCCAGTACTACCCAGTCCTTCTTCGGATCGAACCGGTCGTAGGCGGCCCCGTTGAGGATCACCCCCTTGATCGGCTTGGACTCGGGATGGCGGATGCGAACGTAGATCGTCGCCGGCCGGGGGCGATGCGGAGGATCGAGAATGACCTTGATCTCCCCCCGGGCCACGCGGGGCTCATACCGGAGGGACAAAGGGCCAAATCGGGAAGCCGCCCGTTCGATGCTCGCCCCCCTTCCATCCGCCAGCCAGTACCGCGGAATGGCCTGCCCGAGAAAGAGGTCACTGCCCCGCTCGTTGACGAACATGAGCCGGAGCCAGTAAGTCGACTGGGCCTCGTCCGAGGTCTTGAAGTGGTCACCGGCGGGATAACCCAACTCCGGAAGGCAGTGCTCGTTACACATGCGAAGCTCAGGATAGAACGCCGAGGCAAAGCTGTTGAAGTACGCCCGCAGGTAGTGCTTGATATCGTCCCGCCATAGATAAGGCAGCGGACCATCAAGCAGGTTGGCCTGCATGGAGAAACCGCCCCGCGAGAACCAGAAGCTGTTGAAGTTCGGGATGTCATAGCCGAAGCGGTTGGAGATGTACAGGTTGTCCTCGAAGTCCTTCAGAATCCAGAGGTGCTCGGGCGCCTCCGGTGGAATGAGATCGTAGGCCGGCAGGAAGACCGAGCCCTCCAGCGTCTCGCGAAGCCAGCCGTGTGAACGCCCACGCTCATACAGCCGGGACGGGATCTTCGGAACGTACGTCCCATCACGCAGCCGAACCACCGGACAGAGCACCATCGATCGCCTGATGCCGTCGAGAAAGTCGTCGCGGTATGCCTTGGCCTCCTTCTGCAGCTCGCCCGCCTCCGGATGCCCAAAGTCCGCCAGGGCGTCGGCCAGGTTCAGGAAGCCCCAGACGGTGGCCGCATTCGTGGAAAGCCAGTGCCAGTAGTCGGTGACGTCCTCGAGCGAGCCGGTCGGCAGCCAGCCGTATTCGAGCGGCCTGGTTCCGTCTGCACTGAGCTTCAGGTTGGCCTGACGCTCAAGCGTGACCCAGCGGCAGCCCTTGACCAGCTTCGGTGCGGCCGCGTCCATCCAGCGGCGGTCGCGAGTGTGCCACCAATGCTCGGCCATGTTCCACAGGACGTAGCCGTGGCTCTTGTTGTAGCCGCCAGTCTCGTGCCCGCCGGCCCCGTAGAACTGCCCCTCGGCGGTCCTGAAATTGCCCGGCATCGAAACGGTACCCTGGTAGTGCAGCAGGGCGTCGAGGTTGCGTCGAGCCTCGTCGTGATAGCCGCGACGATCGAGATCGCTGATCATCATCACCGACTCGTTCGGGTACACGCCGTACCGGAATGTGCCTACGTGAGCGTGCAGGAAGTCGGTGTCGAGTTCCTTCTGGCAGTTAACCAGCAAGTGGAGCAGGTGGGCCCGGTAGTAGTCGTTGAGCCAGGGCTCCGGAGTGTGAATCTGCGTCCCGCGGGCGGCCATAGCCCGCCAGTAGTCGCAGATCCGCTTCGCGTCAGCGCCGAACTGCCGGCCACGGAGGGCATCAATCTCCTCCGGCTCGCTGAGGGTGATCGTGGGGATCATGAAGAACACATCCGCCGCTCCGCCGGGCTTGAGGTCGGCCGACCACCGCGCGGCGTTGTCCTCTGCATGGAACACGCCCCGGCCGTCCGTCCGAACCAGGAACCGCAATCGCGGGCCCTTCTCCGATCGAGCAACGGCCTGATCGCCTTGAACCACCAGCCTGCCATCCCGGGCAGTGTTCGAGCGAAGCCGCAGGACGGCCGTAGCGTCATCCGAACCGGAGACGTTCGCAACGTGCACGCGCATCAGCAGGACGGTCGGCGTATCCAGCTTCACGTCGTCCAGCTTGCCGTCGAGGGCGTCCATGACGACACACGACTCGTAGTAAATCGACCCATCCTGCCACCAGGTCCGCAGAAGCGGCAGGTAGCCTTCGGCCAGTTCGCATCCGCCCCGGAGCCTCTCCTCCGGGAAACCGAAGTCCAAACGAAGCTCGTTGCCTTCCCACAGCTTGCGGTCGCAGTCGCGCGGACTCTTCTGGATGTCAAACCAACGTCCCCTCCCGGAGATCTCCAGCCCGCCGTTGGGCTGCTGACGCACAACGTTGCGATCACCGGGCAAACCGTGCACGAAGTACAGGGGCCGCTTGAGTGGCATCTCGTTCCATGCTCTGGTCAGGGTCTGCTCCGGTTCCTGCTCGACGCGGTCGTAGATCGTCTGGCCAGAGAACTCGCGCCGCAGGGCATCCCGATAGGTCGCCAGGGCAATGCTGTCGTCACCGCGCGTGACCAGGACCCCGAGATCGTCAACCAGAATCCGGTCGCCATGAGCAACCTCCGCCGCCGCGAAAGAGAACGGACGCTGGCTCGATCGCACCGTGACGATGGTCCGGTCGTACCCCGGATCCATGGGATCGACCGCGGTCAACAGGTCGACAGCGATCCCTCCCTTCTCACCGGCCCGAAGCACCCACTGGTTGTCCGTCGTCACCTGGACCGGCTGGTCGGGCAACGGTCGAACGGCCGCCACCTGGCCATTGAAGACCTCGATCCGGCCGGGTTCATCCCCGCTGAGCCTCACGCCGGAGTGGGCGGGCGAGTCGAACTGGATCCGCACTTGGAGCGTCTTGAGCTCCGCGTCGGTGTAGACCGCAAAGCGTTCGATCCTCGAAAGCGGCTCCCGGGCAACGAGCCGAACCTGGAGCGTCTTGCGGTACGAGACGCCGGGGCCGCGGAGCTTCCTGATCTCCTTATCGCTGGTGGAGGCAAAAGTGATGCTCCAGGTATTCCCCCCGACCGCCACCTGCGTCGCAGCATCGATCCAGCTGCCATTGGTCCAGTCGTCCATCGCATCCCAGCCGACGCGCCCGGCGCCGCGCTCGGCCAGGACCGGGTCCGGCTTGCCGTCCCAGACTCGGTGCCAGTACTGCAACTTCACCGACGCCGGATCAGGCATCGGCCCTGACCCGAACTCCACGACGATCCGTCGCACTTTGCGAGGCTCCGCCCAGCGCACACCCTGCCACTTGCCCTCGTCACCCTGGATGGCCACCCCGAACGGCGCAGCATCGAACAACGTCCCGCGAGCAGAAGGCTTGAGTTGCCCAACGCGCACCTCAACCATGTTCGACACGAGAAGAAGCAGAACGCACGTCGCGGCCGCACTCACGAGACCTGCTGCGGAAGGACGATTCATCATCCGCCTCCCTGGTAGGTGGACCTGGTGTTCTCCAACGGGCGCCGGCCGTGCGGCCGGAAGACGTCACCGCGGCACTGTAGCACGCCTGCCGAGGACTCGCAATCAGGCATCCGTGACCCGGGTGGCCGGCCGCCCAATCGCGGCCGCACACCCTCACAGCGTCAAAACCCCATTGCCGGAACCGGCGCCGAATGATCGCGACAGCGGCGGGGACAGAGATGAACCGGACTGCGGGACAACACTCACCAACGGCCACGCTGGTTCCTGGCCCAGCCGCTCAGACCCGGCTGTAGTGGTCGGGGTACTTGAGCAGATGGCAACCAATGTTGTCCGCATAGCGCTGCATTGCCTGCTGCAGTACCTCGGGCGTATCCTCGGCCTTGTCCGGATCAACCAACCCGTCCAGCGGGATCAAATCGAAGTAGAAGTTGTCTCGAGATACGACGAAGCCCTGGAGTACGGGCACTTTGCAGCGCAGGGCGATCTGCATTGTCCCCGTCAGGAACTCCCGCTCCTCGCCGAAGATCTTGACCTTCGCGGTGCGCAGATGAGACGCGCGCAGGCGGCTGACGTCCAGGGCGGTGCCCAGGATGTAACCTTCCTGAAAACAGCGGTACAGGTCCCGCGGGTAGGAGTCCGCGAAGAACATACGGACCGCTCTGAGCTCAGGAAAGCTCTGCTCGTACTTCTCCTGAATGTAGCGGCGCATGGCCCCCTCGTTGCGGTCGCGGACCCCGGCAATGCGATATCCGAGCATGGCCATGATCTGGATGAGCACGTGGTGGGAGCCGTTGTGGCTCATACACACGTACAGGCCCTTGCCCCGCTCGAGGGCGTTGTCAATCAGCTCGCGGCGGTGAAACGTGGTGCGCCGGATGATCTCCTCGCGGGGAATCTTGTCGAAGATCAGGTAGAGCAGCTTGTCACAGCGGGTGCGAACGAAGTGCTGCCAGCAGGCGTAGGTCATCGAGCAGGACATCTCCTTGACGTGATCGCCAAGGGTCGCCCCCAGTCGCTTGCGGAACCTCCGCCGCCGCTTGTGATTGACCAGCCATTCACAGGTGCCGAAGAAACGGCCGAAGTGGTACAGCCCGCCGAGTCCAAAACACACGGCCAGTCCCCACAGGAAGCCGCGCACGAACATGAACTTCGTGCGGGTAAACCAGCTCAGCCCGTCCGATTCGACGGGCTTCTCCTCGGAACCGGGAACCGGCGTATCCGAGATGACTGGATGGGCGGCCATGATGCCTCGCACCTGGACCTCATCTCACCGGGCCTTCGGACGCCGGTGTTCGCACCGGCGGCATTCTATCCCAGGATCGTCGAACTCGGCAACCGCGGCCGCAGGGATAGCCAAGCCGTACGCGTTTTCCTATGATGGCCACCTATGAAGCTCTATGATCAACACCTGCACTCCGCGAACTCGGTCGACAGCCGATCCGATCCCAGCGAGGTGGTGCGCGCGGCGATCGGGGCCGGACTGGCGGGCGTCACCTTCACCGAGCATTACGACCCCCACGAGAGCGAGTGGGACGTCTGCATCTACGACTACGAGCGCATCGCCCAGGCCGTGGCCGTGCTTCGGGAACAGTACGGCGACCAGATCTTCATCGGCCACGGCATTGAGGTTGACTACCAGCGGGAGCGCATGCCCTACATTCTTGATCATCTGACCAGCCATCGGTTTGACCTCGTCATTCTCGCCGTCCATTTCTTCGACGGTCGCGCCCTCCACCACCGGGAGCACTGGGGCAGCCTGTCGCCGGATGCAGCAACCCGGGCTTATCTGGCCACCGTCCTGGAGGCCGCCCAACTGGCCCTTGAGCTGGACCGCCGGGGACAACGGCCGTTCGACGTCCTGGCTCACCTGGACCTAGTCAAACGCTACACCCAGCGCTACTTCGGCTGCTACGACGTCGCCTCGCACCAGGCCGCGATCGACAGTATTCTGCAGACCTGCCTGGCCGCCAACCTGATCCCTGAACTCAACTGCAGCAGCCTGAGGCAATCGCTGCCCGAGACTCTGCCCGCGGATTGGGCCGTGCGACGCTATGCCGAACTCGGCGGTCGGGCGATGACCTTGGGCAGCGACGCCCATGCCCTGGAGCACGTGGGGGCGGGGCTGAATGAGGGGGCTGCCATTCTCCAGCAGAACGCGATCAAGCACCAGGCGATCTTCATGAACCGCCAACGTTATGATCTGCCTCTGGAAGACGAAGACCGCGAGGTGGGCCATGCCTCCAGGGGCTGAGAAAACCGGCTCGCATCTCGCTCTCCGGCCGGAATGGGCACCGGGTACCCTGCTGCTCGCGGCCATGTTCGTCGCCTGGGTGTACGGTCCGGGGCAGGGGGCGGATCTGGCCCCGGTCGTGCCGCTGGACAAGAACGAATGGCTGGGAACACCCCCGCCCGCAGTGGAGCCGGCCGATCAGACCTTCCTCATGCGCCTTGTGCGCCGGTCGCTTCAACGGCTCGTGCGCAGCGGCGAGCGATACACCGTGGACTACGTACCTTCCACGCTCGAGGAGTTGAGATGCTGCGTGTCGGTGACGCTTCGGCGATGGGGTCGCGTGACGGGGCAGGGCCTGTCAGGCTTCGACACCGTGGTGAAGGCCTGCGCCAGCGCCGCGGAGGCCGCCTTGGCCGATGCTCGCCGAGACGCGCCGCTGGCGGATCATGACCTGGCCGAGACGAGGATCGAACTGGAGTTGATCGGTCCGTTTGAGATGATCGGCACCTCCGACCAGCCGACCGAGGAGCTTGCCCGGCAGTACGAACCGCCGGTCCACGGCTTGGCTCTGCGGTTCGAGAGCACCGAAGCCCGCATTCGGCCTTCCGAGTGGTTCACTGCGGACCTCAAATATGATCCATTGGACGATCAGCACCACGGGCGAGGTCGCTGCGTCATGGCCATCGCGAGACTCCGCGAGATGATCGAACGCAGGGAACCCGTCTCACAGAACCATCCGGACCGGATCATCGTGCTCCGATTCCGGAGTCTTCATCTCTACGAGCCGACGCCGGGACAACCGCCCGTTGAGCTGTTGGCCGGCCTGAGGCTTGTTCCGTCTGCAGACGTTCACCCCGAGAAGCTCCTGGTCGCGGCCGACACCATGGCTCGATTCATCCGCTTCCGACAGAATGCCGATGGCGTTTTTGCCTACGAGTATCTGGCCGGCCAAGGCATGTATCGAGGCGAGGACCAGAACTGGATTCGACAAGCGGCCACGACCTGGAGCATGGCCGTCCACGCCCGAAAGCGAAGGGATGCCGAATCCGCGAGGGCCCTGGACCGGGCGATTGGGGTGTTTCGGAAGATGATTCGCCCGGTCTCCGGGCAGAGCGATGCCACCTTCCTGGCCACGCCTGACGATGAGAACGGCCTGGGGGCGACCGCCTTGGTCTGCCTGGCCCTGGCCGATGGGCCGGACCCGGAGCGATACGCCGACATCCGTCTGCCCCTGCTCAACGGCCTGGCCTCGATGCAGGAAGCCGACGGCACCTTCCGCACCCACTTTCCCCCTTCAGCTCTACAAACCACTCAGGACTACTACCCGGGCGAGGCCCTGCTGGCCATCGCCCGCCAATATGCTCTCGACAGCAGTCCCAGGTGGAGGGCCGTCTGCGACAAGTCGCTGCCATTCTACCGTGCCTATTTCCGTCAGAAGCGACCGGCTCCGTTCATACCCTGGCAGGCCCAGGCCTGGGGTCAACTTGCGCGGACCACCCGGCGTCAGGAATACGCCGACTTCGTCTACGAAATGACCGACCATCTGGCCGGTACCCAGATGGCGCCGCCTCGCCCCATGCTACCCATCTACCTCGGCGGATTCGACGTCTACGGCAGCGGCCGTCCGGGTGTCAGCAGCGCCGTGTATCTCGAAGGGGCGGTTGACGCCCTGCGGACTGCCGAATCACTGGGCGACCGCGCCCGGGCAGACCGCTACCGCCGCGTGGTGACCGAAGCGGCGCGGTTCGTGTTGCAGCTTCAGTTCCGTGAGGAAGAATGCTATTATGTGGGTACGCCGCGGGACGTCGTCGGGGCAGTGCGCAACTCGCCCAGCGACCCGTCGCTGCGGATCGACCACGTGCAGCACGCGCTGTGTGCCCTGCTCGGAGCAGCGGAGTTGCTGACACCTGCCAGCCGGCCTTCAGCATGGAAATCGCGCTAGGCGGTGGCTTGGCGTCCGGACACGCGGAAGCACCGACCGTGAGGGACCGAAAGTGATCCACGTACACATGCCAGGCCCGGCAGAAGAACTGGCCGCCCGTCCCCGTCGCCCTGACCAGGTCGCCCTGGTCGGCATCCCGACCATTCGGACCCATTTGCCCGCCGGCCGTCGGCGAACTCACGACGGCCTTCGGGCGGCTCGGGCCATCCCCGCCGCCCTGCTGGTCGTGGCGGGATTGACGGGGTGTAGCCCAATTCGCTGGGAGGTGAGCTACGAGCGGGCCCTGCAGGTGGCGGCAGAACGGCGCACCCGCGTCCTGGTCGCATTCCACTCCGTGGTCAACGCTGACTGCCGGGCGATGGACGCCGAAGTGTTCTCCGACGCCAACGTCCAGAAGCACGTTCGCCAGTATGTCCCCGTCCGCCTTGATCCGCTCATCCATCGGCAGCTGGCGAAGCAGTTCGGAGTCGAGACGGTCCCCGCCTTCCTGGTCGTTCGCCCGGACGGCGCGGTGGTGGGAGGCCGGGGCGGCAGGATGGACGCCGAGCAGTTCGGCTATTTCCTGATCAGGAGCAGGTTCAACTGAACGGGACCGAGAACGTGCGCGTCTCAAGCCCCGTGTGGAGCGCTTCGGCCTGGGGCTTCCGGTGGGTTCTATTTGGTACTATAAAACTTTATATCCCGCTTATTCACAGGCGCAAACGGCGGTTGCGCGATCGCTGCTGGCCGCGATCATGGCCGCGATCGACCTGACCGGCGGATAGTCTGAAGTCGCTCGTCCAAGCCCTCTGCATCCGGCGACCGATGGGCCGCCAGGTTTCTGGCTTCGGCCGGGTCGTCGCCCAGGTTGTAGACCTGCGGGCGGGAATCGTTGCCCAGTTCGGTGTGGGTGGCCGCATTTCGCCTGGGGCCCTTGCCGGGCTCAATGTACTTCCAGTCGCCCCGGCGGAGGGCGAGGGTGCCCGCCTGCTCGACGAGTTCCTCGCGGCCGCCGCGGGAGTCGCCCAGCAGGGCGGGCAACACGTCAAGACTGTCCGGGCCGTCCTCGGGACCCAGCTTGCGTCCGACCAGAGCAGCAAATGATGCCAGGAAATCGACCTGGCACACCAGGGCCGGGCTCGTGCCGGGCCTGACCCGCCTGGGCCAGCGGATCAGCATGGGTACGCGCGTGCCGCCCTCGAAGATGCTGTACTTACCGCCCCGCCAGGGCCCGGCCGGCCTGTGATCGCCGAGTCGGGTCGCCGCCTCGTCCCGGTAGCCGTCGTCCACCACCGGGCCGTTGTCGCTGCTCAGAATCACGAGCGTGTTCTCTGCCAAGCCCAGCCGGTCGAGGGTATTGAGGATTCGGCCGACGCACGCATCGAACTGGAGGATGACATCGCCCCGAGGCCCCATGCCGCTCTTGCCCGAGAAACGCGGGTGCGGAACCCTGGGCACGTGAACGTCGTGAGTCGCGAAGTAGAGAAAGAACGGCCGGGCCTTCTGTTGTTCAATGAACGCGACCGCCTTCGCGGCAATCGTATCGGCCATATCCTCGTCCACCCACCGGGCCGCCTTTCCACCGCTCATGTACCCGATTCGACTGATGCCGTTAACGATGGTCTGATCGTGCCCGTGGCTGGGTTGGATCTTAAGAAGCTCAGGGTTGTTTTTGCCTGTAGGCTCATCGCCCACCGGGGAGGCATAGCTCACCCGGAGGGGGTCCTTCGGATCCAGGCCGACAACACGGTGATTCTCGACGTAAACGCAGGGTACTCGGTCACCAGTCGCAGGGATCAGGAAGCAGTAGTCGAAACCCAACTCGAGCGGGCCGGGCCTGATCTCCCTGTTCCAGTCTAGGGCTCCGTTTCCGAGCCCCAGATGCCACTTGCCGACAACACCGGTCGCGTAGCCTGCGTCCTTCAAAACGGATGCCAGCGTCGTCCGGCCGGGCTCGATGATCAATCGGGCATCGCCGGGCAGGATGCCTGTACCCTTTCGGCGCCAGGCGTACTCACCGGTGAGCATGGCATATCGCGAGGGCGTACAGGTTGCGGCCGCCCCATGGGCATCGGTGAACCGCAAGCCCTGCTCGGTGAGCCGATCGATGTTCGGCGTCTTGAGGCTCGTGGCCCCATAGCAGCTGACATCGCCGTAGCCGAGGTCATCGGCGTAGATCAACACGATGTTGGGTTGCGATTGGGCCGCAAGCCCGGACGCGAACGCCAGGACCAGCGACGCACTGAGAGATGCGAAGATCCGGTGCTGCATGACGCGGCCTCCAGTCGAGCGTGAGGTGTATTGTCCGCGGGAGGCAATGATACGTCCAGACGGCCGACGAGGCCAGGCACCCGCGATCGCACGCGAACGCAGGGCGCGAGCGTGAACAGCACGCGGCCTGATTCAGCGGAGCAGCTCGCAGCCGCGAGACTCGCGCCTTCGACTTGCCCAGGTGGCGACGTTCCGCTATCCTCCCGGCCACATTGCCTGGCACAAGCACGAGGTCTTTCGATGAGCATACCTGCAGAAGACACTGTCGCGGTCGAATGCCCGCACTGCCACGTGACCCTCGGGGTCAACCGGCAGTATCTGGGCCAGACCATCCAGTGTGGCAGGTGCCGACAGCAGTTGACCGTACCCGCCCAGCCAAACACCGCAGGCGGCACCATCTTCGGCCGCGTATCGCCCGGCGCACCGCCGCGGACGCCCCAGGCCAGTGAATCCGTGGACATCGAGAGCTTGCGGACCGCCGGCGAATCGGCCCTGCGGGTGGTATGCCTGGTGGTCAGCATTCTCCTCACCCTGCTTCTGCTTCTATCGTGCTTCGGCATTTTCTACCTTGCTGGTTTCATGCTAACCAGCTGGATCAGCCTGGCGTTCATGATGGCTCATATCAAGGCTCGCGCCATCCAGGTCACACCGGCCCAGCTTCCCGAGATCCACGAGTCGGCATGCCGAGTCTGCGCGAAGCTTGGTCTCCAGATGCCACCCGACGTCTACGTTGTCCAGGAGCAGGGCTGGCTTAATGCCTTCGCCACCCGGTTTGCGTCGCGCGACTATGTCGTCCTCTACGCCGAACTGGTTGAGGCCTGCGGCTCCAACACCAGGGAACTGGACATGATCGTCGCCCACGAGATTGGCCACCTGGCCTTGGGGCACATCACCTGGGGATGGCTGCTCTTCCCGGCCCTGTTCATCCCATTCCTCGCCCAAGCTTACTCGCGGGCCTGCGAGTACAGCGCGGATCTCTGCGGCCAGGCCGGTTGCGGGGATTCCGCCGCGGCCGCGCGGGGGCTGCTCATTCTCGCAGCCGGCGGGCGCTGCGCCCGAATGGCCAGTATGGCGACCTTTTTGCGGCAAGGCCAGGAGGTCGGTGGCTTCTGGCAAACCGTGATCCAATGGCTATCGACGCACCCCTGGCTGACGCATCGTGTTCAAGCCCTGCACCGAGCCGACCCGATCACGAGCGGCAGTTGACTATCACCTGACGAGTTGCCCGGGAGGACAATCCGTATGAGCGAGAACCCAGGACAGCTTCATCCGATGCCGACCGGCGACATGATCGCCGAGACGAGACATCCTCGCGAACGAGTACTCTTTGCGTTCTGTCTCTTGTTCTCCCTGTTGGCTTGGGTCGCGATCGGCATCGTGGTGGTCCCCGAGCTGCTCGAGGATGCGGAAGGACTGCTCGTCGCGGTCGTGCTGATCGGGGTGATCGGGCTGGTCAGCCTTTTCGTTCGTGCCGCGTTCGTAGCCCACGTTCGCGGCAACGGACTCCGCGTCAGCGGCGAGCAGCTTCCCCACATTGCTGCGGCCGTGGAGCGGGCGGCGGCCGCGCTCGGCGTCCCCGCGCCGGAGACGTATGTCGTCCAGTATGGCGGTGTTCGCGAAGCGGCAACCAGGATCTTTCTCGGCTCCAGAATCCTGGCCCTGTCCAGCGACCTGGTCGAGGATCAGGGCGAGGGTCCCGAACTCGACATGGTCATCGGACGCGAGGTTGCCCATTTCCGCTACCACCATCTGAGGTGGGGACTGATCCTGCTCCCGTCGATGATTTTGCCGCTCCTCTATCCGGCGTGGCGACGATCGACGGAGTACACCGCCGACCGCTGCGGGCTTCGCGTCTGCGGCGACCCAGTCGCGGCCGAGCGAGCCATCTACATCACCGCGGCCGGCAGCGAACTCGGCCGGCGAATCGCACCTGGCGCTTATCACGAACAGGTCCGCTTGACTGGCGGGTTCTTCCTGACCCTCGCTTCGCTGCTCAGTCCCGAACCGAACACGGTCTGGCGGGTCTCCCGGCTGCTCCAGGCCCTCCCCGAACACGCGGGCACCGCCCCGGCACCCAGGAGGAGCGTTATCGCGACCTTCCTCTCCGCCTTCATCCCCGGAAGCTCGTTGCTTCGCGGATCCTCCGGTGCCGGAGCCAACCTGCTGATCGCCGTCGCGCTCATTGCGCTACTCATCTCCTTCATGCTCCCCTCCCTGGCCCGGGCCCGCGAGCTGGCCAAACGCAGCGTCTGCGCGACGCGCATGAGCACCATCGGTGTCGCCCTCGCACAGTATGCCTCGGAACACAACGGACGACTGCCCGCCGACCTCGCCGGTCATCTGCTCCGCGCCGGTATCCCGGCAGACACCTTGTGCTGCCCGAGCGGCACAGGCCCTAACTACCTGGTTGCCCGGCCACCTCCAGGGGGATACACGGCCGCCACGCCGGCAGTCTTCGAGCCGCTCGACAACCATGGCCAAGAAGGAGGGTTCGTACTCTTCGGTAACGGCACTGTGGAATTCCTCCTGAAGGCCGAGTTCGAACGGGTAACGGAACCGTACCTGGAGGATGCGACGCCGATCGAACCTTGACTCTCCCCCCGGCCGGAATCACGCTGTTTGGGTCACTCTCGTCGATGCAGCCATCCCGATCCGAGCGATCAGAGGGTTACCGTCGTGAAGCAGGCTGGTCCCAACACCCGCCCACCCTCTGGTTGCGACGTCTACCTGGGATTAGCCAGCATCGTGTCCAGGATCTTGGGGATATTGCTTTCCATTCGTTGGATCACCGAGGGATGCGTTCGAGGCAGCGCTGCGATGGCCGTCCTGAAGCCGGCAGCCCGATCACCCAAGGCATCGATCGCGTTCAGTGCCGGGAGTGAAACATAGATCCCGTTTCTGGAAACGTCCGCTCGATCAATCAGGAGGGCCAGGATTGCCGGGAAGTCGGCTGCCGCCCCAAACCGGGCCAAAGCCTCGGCCGCCACGATCTGCACATGGGGCGATGCATCCTTCAAGGCCTGCCTGAGCGCCGGCTCAGCAGCTTCAACCGACGTTCTGCCGCGCATCAGGATGCCCATCGCCGCCCAGTATCGGACGGCGCTGTCCGCATCCTCAACGAGCGCCGATCTCAGTGCAGTCTCGGACTCGATTTCGAGCGATGACGCCTGCTCCGCCGCGGTCAGGATCCTGGCCATCGGGTACTTGCGTTCGTCGCGCCCGACGTCATACGGCGTGGAGCCCTGCGAGCGGCGATGGATCTCTCCCTCGGGCAGGAAACCCAGATCGCGATCCTTCAAGAGCCGTTCGCGCAGCACGGTGCGCATTCGTCGCAGTATGTCCTGGTGCGCCGGCGAGTCGGCCAGGTTCTGCACCTCGTCGGGATCCTCCTTGAGATCGTAGAGCTCCTCGGGAGCCTTGGGTTCCCAGAAGCACGTTTTTGGCGGGGCCAGCTTGCCTTGGTCGAACAGCTGTTTCCACACCCGGGTGGTGGGCGTCTCGAACATGTATGCCACGTGCTGGCCGGCGGGAAGGTGCGGCATGTAGTTACGGACGTAGACATAGCGCTGGTCGCGGATGGAGCGGACCAGGTCGTAGCGTTCGTCCATGCGGCCTCGGAAACCGGTGATGTACTCCGGCGACGGCATCTCGGAAGGCCCCAGGAACGCCCGGCCCTGCATCCAGGCCGGCGGCTGGATCCCGGCGAGGCTCAGCACCGTGGGCGCCAGGTCCTCGAAACGGATCAGTCGCCGGCTCCGCCCTCCGCGCGCGTAGTCCGTCGCGGCCAGGTTTCGCCACTTAGGTGGAACGTAGACGATCAGTGGCACGTGCAGACCGGAATCACACGGCGAGCGTTTGCCGCGCGGCATCCCTGGCCCGTTGTCGCCGTAGTAGAAGACGATCGTGTCGTCCGCGACACCGGCCTCCTCCAATTCCCGGAGGTTCTGGTTGGCGATACCATCCATCTCGCTCAGCTGATCGTAGTATTGGGCCCAGTCCTGCCGGACCTCAGGGGTATCGGGATGATAGACGGGCACGCGCGCGCGGGCGACGTCGTGCTTCCACTGATGCGGTCGCTTGCGGATCTGGCTTTCATGGGTCACTCCAAGGTTGAACACCGCGAAGAAAGGCTGGTCGGGGCGGCGGTTGCGCCAGTGGGCCTTGGCGGAGGACATGTCCCAGACCTTGCCCGGCTTCTCCAGGTTGTAGTCCTCCTTGCTGTTGTTGGTGCAGTAGTAACCCGCCTCGCGGAGCAGTTGGGGGAACATGCGCATAGGCGCGGGCATCGGGACCAGGCTTCGCATGTGCTCTGCACCCAGTGACGGCGGGTAGATGCCGGTGATGATCGCCGTCCGAGCGGGCGCACACACCGGGGCGCTCGACCACACGTTCAGATACACGCAACCCTTGGCGGCCAGTCCATCGAGCGTCGGGGTGGTCGCGTAGGCATCGCCGTAACAGCCCAGGTGCGGACCGTTGTCCTCGCTGGTGATCCAGAGGATGTTGGGGTGAGGCCCCGATTCCCCCTCTGCCCCCCCGACCGCGCAAAGGAAGGCAGCGATCGACAGCACAGGTGTTCGCATCGTGTGGCTACCTCCTGCTCGTGATTCCTACCCCGGTGACCGATTTGCCCGGCTCGTAGTTCAACCGGTCTCAGGAGTTCATCCGCCGCAACCGGGATCGGCCGGCGTCTTCGTCCCACTGTAACACCGCTGCAGAGCCCCGAAATCACCCTGATCCACGTCGCTGTCGCCGTCGAAATCCATGGCCGAGCAGGAGCCGGTGATTGAGATCCCCGAGCCCGAAATGCAGTCCTTGAACGCCGTGAAGTCGACGCCGTCGACGTCCCCGTCGCGGTCGACGTCGCCCGGTATGAGCGGCGGGCAGCCGTTCGCGTCCACGACCGCACCCGGAATCGTGCTTGCGCACGTGTCGCAGGGGTCATACACGCCGTCGCGGTCGCTATCCGCCAGAGGCACGGATGAGTACCGGAAATCGGAGATGATCGCCTCGACATCCCGGCCTTCCGCAGGTGGCTTGCCGTCGATCAGCCAGAGGTTCATCCGGATGTTCTCGCCGCCCGGGGGAGGATTGTCCGCTCCGGCGTACCGCCAGGTCCGGATGACGCGTGGCTGAGACGGAACCACGCATGCCTCCCCGTAGTGACTCTCGAAGGAAACTGCCTCGGAAGCCCAAGTCATGACGTGGGTTGTCGAGTCAATACCGCTCGCGTAGTTGATGTTGAAGCGGAGCATGTTTCCGGCCGTACCCCACGGCTGAATGACATACTGGGAGTTGGCGCTGGCGGGATCACCCCATCGGCCGAACTCGAAGTCAATCTCGCGGTAATGGTACTGCGGGGCAGTGGTGTCCCAGGTGAACAGACCCAGGGTGGCATTCGGGTCCAGACCGTCCACTCGACTGTCCACGGTGAAGAGGTATGTACCGTAGCCGAGCGACTCCCGAGCGATGACCTCGCTGCAGAACCACCGGCCGCAACGCGGCACGATCTTGAGGTGCAGTCGGCCAGAAGCATCAACCCAGACATTCTCTTCGCTCTGGGAGAAGTCGTTGGGGCCCGGTCCCTGCCCGTCGCCGCTCTTGACGATCCAGTCGCGCCCGGCGAACCGGATCTGCCGTGTCGGTACCAGCCGGAGATGGTCGAGGTAGATCGTCCCGCTGCTCCCGGCGAGATTCTCAAACAACAGCGCGGCGATATGGCTCAGCGAGTGCTTCTTGATCTGGCCGACGTTCATCGAGACGGTAAACCACTGATTGACGGCCGTGGGCACAGGGCAACCGGCCGTCCAGCCGAAAACGTCGTCCCAGATCCCCACGGTCTGGGCCAGAGCCGACAGGGAGGCAACGTAGACATCCACCCTGATCTCCGCGATGCCGGCCGTCATGCCCGGCAGATCGAACGTCCGCCCGACCCACTCGTGCCGAACCTGTACCTTGCGATCCGTCTCGCCGCTCCAGTGCAGCTTGAGTACGTGCCGCCCTTCCGTGGCCGTCGGCGCCCCGCCAACGCCCCCCTCTACCGGCCAAGTCACGGTCAATCCCGGGTCACTGCTCCCCGCCCGTATCATCACCGCCCCGACTTCCGACCGCTCGTAACCGGCCAGGAGGTTGCCATCAGCCAGCGCCATGGACGACATGGGCATGACAGAGGCCGCCGCGGCGAGGAAAGCCCTGCAAATACTGAACATCGTGGCGGTCATACACCTCATTGTACCGAACTGATCCCCGTCAGGCCAAAACGGGATGGAACGGCTTCATCTCTGCTCCCTCGTCGAGGAGGAGTCTGACGGACTCCAACCCCTGACGGCCGCCCCCCGGACCCTCCCATGCGAGGTTGGTTCTATACTCACTCCGGACTGGCTTCGATGGAATGCGCGGCCTACAGCTGCCGATCCAGCCTTCGGTACATGATCGCCTCGCCGACGTGCTCGGGGAGCAGATGCTCCTGGCCGGCGAGATCGGCAATGGTCCGGGCAACCCGTAGAATCTTGTCGTGGGCCCGGGCACTGAGGCCCAGCTCGGTCAAGGCTTGCCTGAGCAACTGCTCGCCGGCCTCGTCGAGCTTACAGTACTTTCGCAGCAGCCGCGAGGTCATGCGGGCGTTGATCATCGTGCTCTGCTCACCGAATCGGCGGCGCTGAATCTGCCGGGCTCGGATCACCTGCTCGCGAAGCGAGGCGCTGTCGCTGCCGTCACGCTCTCCACGCAGCTCACGGTAAGCGACCGGCGGGACCTCAATGTGGATATCGATTCGGTCGATCAGCGGCCCGCTGATCCTCGACAGGTACTTGTCGATTTGCGTCGGGCTGCACTTGCACGGCTTATTCGGGTCCGTGAAATAGCCACATGGACACGGGTTCATGGCTGCCACGAGCATAAACTGCGCCGGGAACGCCACCGCCGAGTGCGACCGGGCAATAGTAACCACGCCGTCTTCGAGCGGCTGCCGAAGGGTCTCGAGGATCGTCCGGGGGAACTCGGGGAACTCGTCGAGGAACAGCAACCCGTGATGGG
The DNA here is from genome assembly GCA_018003015.1 of Phycisphaerae bacterium. Taxonomy (NCBI): domain Bacteria; kingdom Pseudomonadati; phylum Planctomycetota; class Phycisphaerae; species Phycisphaerae bacterium. The sequence goes on from JAGNEZ010000047.1 coordinate 48,030, forward strand.
CCAGCGACACCTCGCCCGCCTGCGGAATGCTGCCCCCGCCGACCAGGGCCGGCCCGCTGGCCGAATGATGCGGCATGCGCACGGGGCGGCGGGCCATGAGCGGCAGGCCCGGCGGAAGCTTGCCGGCCGCCGAGTAGATCCGGGTCGTCTCCAACGACTCGGTCAGTGTCAGTGGAGGCAGAATCGTCGGCAACCTCTTGCTGAGCATGGTTTTGCCGGTTCCCGGCGGACCGATCAGCAGGACGTTGTGCCCCCCTGCCGCGGCCAGGGTCAGGGCTCGCTTGGCGGATTCCTGTCCGCGCACCTCGGCGAAGTCCTCCTCGTAGCGCGAGGCGCGATCGAACACCGCCTGGATATCGATGACCGTCGGCTCGAGCGGCAGTTGCTCGGTGAGGAAGCCCACCGCCTCGGCCAGTGTCCCGATCCCGATGACCTCGACGTCGGTGACCACGGCCGCCTCGGGGGCGTTGTCCCGCGGCACGATCACCCCGACCACGCCCCGGTCCCGGGCCAAGAGGGCCATGGACAAAGCCCCTTTGATCGCCCGGACCCGACCGTCGAGCGCCAGTTCCCCGGCGATCAGGTACCGCCCAACCCGTTCAGGTGTGCCCGCGTCGCTGCCGAAGATCATCCCCAACGCGATAGGCAGGTCGAAGGCCGGCCCTTCCTTCTTGATATCCGCCGGGGCCAGGTTAATGACCGTCTTGTACTCCGGCCAGGAGTAGCCGGAGTTGTTCAGGGCGCTGTGCACCCGTTCCAGGCTTTCCTTCACCGCGGTGTCCGGCAAACCGACAATCGAGGTCTTCTCGAAGCCCCGAGGGGCAACGTCCACCTCCACCTCACAAGCCGTGGCTTCGATCCCGATTAACGCCATGCTTTGTAGACGTGCGAGCATGGCGGGATTCTACAAGCCCCGGTTCTCCGTGCCAAAGGTCTGGGTCAGTCGGAGCAGGTTACGCGGATCTCACTCAACCTCGCGCCCTGTCAGGTGCGAGCACGACGGAACTGAGTCAGCCTCGGCCTGCCCCGCCTCCGGCCCAGGCCCGCCGAAATTCCGTCGCCCGACATCCCCGAAGGCCCTTGAGCTCTTGACGGACCCACGTCTTGAGCGTAACCGGCACGCGCTGGGCACTGACCCCGGCTGCGCCGCGGCCTGGGCCTCGTCGTTGAACTACAATCTAAGGTGTGGTCTGGTAGCCGTTTCTCGGGGTGATTGACTAGACGGATGCCGTGTCATCTCTCGCGATCGGTCGCCCCATTGCATGCAAAAGGAGGTCGTATGTGCTCCGCCGCTGCCTCCCGGTCTGTTCTTCTCCCCGTCGTCTTCGTGAGTCATATCGGGCTTGCCGTCCTGCTGGCGGGATGCTCCATCGGGTGCGCAGAGTGGCACGGGCGACCCGGGGGATTCACGGGGCGAGATGCGCCCGAGACGGACTCGGATCTGCCGCCGTTGCCGGATCGCAGTCTCCGCGGGGTTTTCGTGGTGACCGCATACAACTTCGATTGGCCCAACCGCCCGGGCCTCAATCCACGCGTGTTGAGTGACGAAATCCGCGCCGTCGTGGGCCGGACCAAGGAGTTGAACTGCAACGTCATTATTCTCCAAGTCCGAGCGTTCGGCGACCGCCTGCACCGATGGACGAGGCTTTCCAAGCCCGAACCCTGGTCCGTGGCCCTGAATCCCGGCAGTGACCGGGATCCAGACAAGAAACCAACGCCGGAGTACGATCCTCTCGGCGACTGGATCACGCAGTGCCATGCGGCGGGGATCGAGCTGCATGCCTGGGTCAACCCCTTTCGCGTTGACAGGATCGTCAAGGACGCGAATGACAAGGTCTATTCGCTTCTCGCGTCCGAGAAATACGACACGGTCTACCTGGACTACACTCAGACCAATGTGCAGGACTATGTGATTGACGTGATCGATGACCTGCTCCGGTACCGCGCGAAGCAAGATGTCACCACGGTGACTCCTGGCGGCGGGGCGCTCAGAGTGGCCAGAGGAGGCGATGGAATTGACGGTCTCTTGTTTGACCATAATCTGCCCAAGGAACACCATCACCGCGTGGCCAGCCGGACCACCGTCCTCTTCTCCGCTCCGCCTGACTACACCCCGCATCAGAAGCGGGTCAAATGGCTGGCCACGGAATACGGAGCGCCGACAGCGGGCCCGAAGACCATGGACGACTTTATCTTCAGGACATTTCAGAGGGTGTACAAGGAGCATGGGCTCAAGTTCGGCATCAGCCCCAATCACGATGACGCTCAGGGCATGGAATGGCTGAAGAAAGGCTGGGTCAACTACGTTGTCCCCGAGCTGTACACGAAGGACCCGCCTGGAAGCGTGAAGCGGAGACTCGGGCCGTGGCTCGGCAACGTCCAACCGCAAACGGAGTTCACCCCGATCGTCGTGACCGGCCTGTGTGCCACTCGGGTTCAATCACCTGAGGACTCGTCCAGCCAGCCCTGGTCGGGCAAGGACATCGCTGACCAGATGAAGGAAGCGAACAACGCCCGAAGTCGAACCGGAACCCGGACGTCGGGCGAGGCCCACTACTCATGGAGCGCGTTGCGGGCCCCCTGCTGTGGGGGCCCTCTCGACGCTCAGGATCCCCAGAACACGCTCGGAGAGTTGCTGCAACGTGAGTTCTACGTTCAGCCCGCGTTGGTCCCCAACTGCACGGCGCCTCCTGGCAGCCGGCTGCCCGACAAACCGGTTGTCTCGCTGGCCAACAACACCGCCAGCTGGCGACTGCCTGCACACTCCAAGACCAGGGTCCGGTTCTGGGCAGTCTGGTTGCACGACTCCGGGCCCCGATCGTCCGGCTGGGGACCCATGCAGGTCCTCGATGGGTCCGTTAGCAGCCGCCCGGTTCCGAGAACGGTGGATCGCGTGGCGGTGAAAGCGATCGATCACCACAACCGCGAAACGGACTACGGGCTCGCCGCTCCCTGACGAGACTGTCGCCCGAACTCACGGCGGCCTTGTTACCCGAGGACCTATCCTCCGTCCTGCTGGACGGGAGCCGTGAGCAGTCGCCGGTCGGCCTGTGTGCCGGTCACCGCGTCCACGCAAAGGCGAAGGTAGTTGGGCGATGCTTCACGCCGGACTATCGCCTTGTGGAACTCGTTGGCGGCTTCATTCGTCTGACCGAGTTGCCAGTAACAGCGGGCCAGCGTGAGGGAGGGTATGTCGGCTCCCCGGCTCCGGGCCTTCTCCAGGAAATGCAGGGCCCAGTCGTTGACGCCCCGGAATGCATACCATTCGCCCAGTGTCAGCAGCGCAGCACTGTCGTCCGGACGAGTGCGAAGGGCAGATGCCGCTCTATCAAGGCGGGCCCCAAAGTCGAGATGCCGCAGGGACCGGGAGATATCCCAAAGACTGATCGACGACCCGCTGCTCGCCAGCACCGCATCGCCGGCCGGAACAACCGCCAGGGCATAGCCATAGGTGGGAAGCTGAGCCCCGAGTCTCAAGTCGCGCCCCCGCTGCGCGTCCCACATGCGGAGGGTTTGATCGCTGCCGACCGAGAACACGGTGCGATCTCCGCGCCCGTAACGTACGCCCCTCACCACCAGAGTCGGTCCAACGAACTGGCCGGCCTCATCGCCGGCGATCAGATCCCACAGATGAACGACCAAGTCGTGCCCACTCGTGAGGGCGTGTTTCCCGTCCGCCGAGAAAGCCGCACAGTCCACGCTGGCAGGCTTAGAGCCGGACAGATAGCGAAGAAGGCGGCACTCTCCAGTCTCTGGCTTCCAGTAGTACACTTCACCCCGCTCATCACCACAAATCGCATACCGCGAATCCGGAGATGCGGCAACACAGGTGACCCGGCTCCTGCAGACCAACCGCTTAGGCTCACCGATCTCCGACCCGATCATCCGCCGAACCACCGTGTGATCGGGCTCGGAACTGAGAAAGAAGCGGCCATCGCGAGAGACCGCCGTGAAAGACCACCCCTCCCCACGAGTGCGTTGACCTTCAAAGGACCCTTTGCCGGCATACCGGTGGAGTTCATCGCCGCTGATGATATCCCAGACTCGGCAGTTGCCTGCGCTGTCCGCTACGAAGAGGCGATCGCCGCCCGAGAGAATGGTGACGGTGTCGATGGGGCCAAGCTGCCCGTCGAAAGTCTTGAGGAGGCGGAAAGTCGCCAAGTCGCGGAGCCTCACGGATCCGGTTTGGTCACCACAGACGAAGAGCATGCCGTCGTCAGGGGAGCAATCCAGACTGGTCACCGTTTTGGCTTCGCTTGCGGTTGGAGCATCGGCATTCTGCGTCAGGTCCCACACTCTGAGTGTGCGGTCAATTCCCGCGGAGACGGCCCGGCGTCCGTCGATCGTGACGGCAACGCCGCGTACACCGCCGTGTAAGCGCCCACCAGAACCATTATTGACGAGCCGGCTATCCTGACGCACGTGTTGCTGGTGTGAGTTTGCACGTTCAGGAGAGTCTGCATGCCTCGTTCAACGGATACCCGGAAGCTGGCGTTGT